>JBOFGT010000042.1:0-14803 GCA_051649265.1 Mycoplasmoidaceae bacterium | reverse complement strand
CCTATTTTATATATTATATTTTATTTCTATTTTAAAAAATTATGAAATAAAAATTATTTATATGAATTAAAAAAATCCCATTTAAATAAATAATTGGGATTTTAATTTGATATTTGTTAAATTATAACCAAGGATTTATTTAAATAACTCCCTTACTTATTAATCCTTCTAATTCAATGATAAACTCTCTTTCAGAACCAGGTAAGATAAATATTCTACTTAACTCGATTTTTATATGAAATTTATTAATTAACATAAGTGGTTGGTCAGGGTATTCATCTTTATCAATTATTGGTATTCGTGTAAAAAGTGCATCTATAGTTAGAGGAGGAGGATATCCATTATATGAAACATTAAGACTGTTTTTAATAATATTTTCAATTTCTTGCCCTAAATTTGATATGTTGTTTCATGATTCATATGTATTCTTATTAGTCAAATATGATCCATCAGAAATTTTTTCTTGAATTTTTTCTCTTATAATGACTTTATTAGTATCACTAATGCTAATGTTAATTGCTACAGGTTGAGTAACTCCTCCTATTTCTGAGCTTTCAAAGAAAATTGTAGTTGAATCATTACCTAAATTATCAGTATAAAATATATTATCACGCATATTAAATTCAAAATAAATAGCTCCAATTCCTGATCCTGCTTCTGGAAATTCTGGTTTCTCCTTACTTATAGATACACTAGCTATAAGATCATCAAAAGAAATTGAATTAAAAACTCCATCACCTAAACTAACTTCACCTGGTGAAAGTCCAATAGGAGTAAAAGAAATACCAGTATTTCTATTCTCAATTCATGAGTGAACATGTCCACTTAAAGAATCATAACTAGTTCAAGTATCAAATGATGCTTTTGCATGTTGTCATGTTTCATGTTGAATTAAAATTTCACTGAAAACATCTCGAACATTATCAGCTAAAGTTGGGTTAATTGAAACTTCGTATTTAACAGACCCTGTTCTTACTCTACTTAAATTAATAGTAATCGGTCTTAATAAAGATTGATCTATAGATTGATAATATTGAGTTTTAATAGTGAAATTGATAGTTATATTTGGTAAAGAAGCATTTGCTATAGTAGGAAAAGTAGCATTTCCAAAAGGATGAATTTGCATTGTAGCAATAATATCATCAAATGAAGGTATTGGATTATAACCAAAAAGATTTAATTGAATATTTTGAACAATTACATCCCTAATTTCAGTAGGAATTATTCCGCTTTCCCCAACCATATTATTAAATTTTTCTCTTACTTCATGATAAGCAGCAATCTCACCTGCTGGATTAAAATAATTAAGAAATGCATTTTCTATATTTGTATTCCCAACACTTAAAATACTAGTATCAATTAATTTTGTTGCAGAGTTAATTTCAATATTTTCTATTGTTAGTATTTGTTCTTGTTCTGGGTTAGTAAATATATAACCATCGTTTTTTAGTTTGATAGTTATTTGAAAATCAGGAATTTTTTCATGTGGTTGAAGAGGGTAAGTGCTTTTACTTACAAATTCCATATTATCAACTACATTTCTAAAAGATAATCTTGTACCACCTTCAGTATCAAATTGAAAATTGCTATTAAACATATTTATAATTGAATTTGGTAAATTTAGAAGTGGATTAGCAATTCAGCCATCGTATGTTGCCTTCATTTCTTGATATGATCTTTTACTTTGTAATATAGCATCTAAAGCTACTGATAATTCATCATCAAATTTAGTGTTTGTTTCTGTAAGAGAAAATATAGGTATAATACCAACATTACCTAGTGTACCAGTAGTAATTTTTTGATTAGAAGTAGAAGCACCAAGAACATTATAATTAGTATTAATTTCTAATTCTATTGATATAGCTTCAATATCACCATTACCTACTTGAGTAAATGCTGGACCAGATAATTTTATCCCAGATACAACATCATCTCATAAAAGAGTGTTTCCATCATTTATAAATGTTATTTCATTTTTTAGAATTGCTAATGTAGATTCTGGTAATCTGCTTGAATTAATAATATTATTGTATGTATTTAGTTTTTTCAAATAACCTTCATCTTTTGCAAAAACATCAGTTAAATCCCTAGTAACATTATTTACTAATGTTGAACTATGTTCAATTTTTATTTCATTTGATGATGATGCAGAACAACTAGCAATAGTTGTAGCAACACCAGCAAGAGAGGCACCAAGCATTAAACTTAGTAAAGTTATTTTTGCCTTTTTATTCATAAATTTCTCCATTATATTTATCTTTAATTATTATAACACCATATAAAATGATATTTAATAAAGGTTTTTATTTAATGTAATATTAAATAATAATTATATCTAATTTAAAATTACTTTTTCCATTTTCCTAATTAATTTAATATTTTTTTTATAAATATTTTCATTTGATTTTAAATAATTTATTTCAGTATTTCATTTTTCAATAAATAATTCATTTTTTAATTTCAAATTAATTTTTCCAAAATGTCTTCTATTAAAATTAAAGGGAATATAACCAGTTTTCTTTGAAATCACTATTATTTCATAAATAATATTGTCATCTTCAATTAGATACTCATTGCTAATTTTTCATTTATTTTTTCAGCATCAATCTCTTAATTTTTCAACATTATTATTAGCTTGTAATATAAACTTATTTACTTTATGAAGTTTACTTCCATTGAGTATTTCAACAATTGTTTGTCCACCCATTCCTGCAATAATACAAATATCTATAAAAATTGACTTATTAATTTCTTTAAATCCATTACTTTTAATATTTCAAATATGATTATAATATTTGGCTTCTTTAGTAGCATTAATACTATTTTGAAGTGGTCCATCATTTAATTCAACATTTATTACCCTTAATGCTTTTTTTTCATCAATTAAAATTTTTGAAATTTTAGCATGATCAGAACCAATGTCCAAAACAACATCACTTTTTTCTACTAATGAAGCAATAAAATTAATCCTCGTTTTTGACATATGCTTTTAATTTAGCACTTTTTGATGGATGTTTTAATTTTCTTAATGCTTTTGCTTCAATCTGTCTAATTCTTTCTCTTGTTACACCAAATTTTTCTCCAACTTCTTCTAAAGTCATTGGTCCTGGATATGGAGCTAAACCATATCTCATTTTAATAATCGTTTCTTCCTTTTCTTTTAAAACGCTTCTAAATAATTGATTAATGTGTTCTGCTACTAATCCTTTTTCAGTAAATTGATCAGGAGTTAAAATATTGTTATCCTTAACAAAATCAACAAATTGAGATTCTTCATCTGAACCAATTGGTTTGTCTAATGAAACTGGTTCAACATTTAGTTTTTTTATTAAACTAATTTTTTTAGTTGTAAAACCATTTACACTACCACCCATTTCTTCACAAAGTTCATCAATAGTTGGTTCTCTACCATATTCTTGAGTTAATGATCTTTCAACTTTATTTAGTTTGTTGATAGTTTCCACCATATGAACAGGAATTCTAATTGTTCTACCTTGGTCAGCAATTGCTCTTGTGATTGCTTGTCTAATTCATCATGTAGCATAAGTTGAAAATTTATTTCCCATTCTATAATCAAATTTTTGAATTGCTTTCATCAATCCTAAAGAACCCTCTTGAATTAAATCTTCAATTTCTAATCCTCTACTTAAATATTTTTTAGAAATAGAAGTAACTAATCTTAAATTTGAAGTCATTAATTGATTAACAGCATATTGTCTAATTTCAGCATCTTTATTTTCTAACATTTTAGCATATTCAATTTCCTCTTTTGCTGAAAGCATTTTTGAAGAACCTAATACGCCTAAATAAGCTTTAACACCGTCATTTACTTTATCATTAGTGTTATTATGAGCATTTTGTAATTCATCAACTTGAAAATCTATTTTTTCTTGAACAATATCTTTAATTTCTTTTATTTTCTCAGGTGTTAAAACATCTTTTTTAGAATAATCAGTAATTAAAATACCTCTTGCTAGAATTCTATCTATAATATCTTTTATTTCTACATTAGTTAGCGAAAAGATATAAAATGCTTCTACTATCTCTTCTAAATCTGTTTTATTCTTTCTATTCTTTTTTTTCTCTATTTTATCAATAAAAACTTCTAATACATTATCAATGTCATCAAGCTCTTCTTTTTGAACTTTTGATTTAATATTTTCTAAAAGTCTTGAGTTAACTCAATCCTTATTTAATAGCTCTTCTGGTTTTATTTTTTTAACTTTCATTACTGCTCCGAATATATAAAACATTTATAAATATTATACATTATTCACATATTCAAAATGCATAATATTTATAAAAAATTATTATCTTAGAATTATATTGTAGATATTTGAGAGTTCTAAAAAAAATCTAAGCCAAAGTTTGTTTTTATTAATATTTTTTTTACATTATAAATTATAATAAAAATTAAAATTGATTAAATAGGATTAGATATGACAAGAAAATTTAATGATCAAGAGATTATTAGAAGAAACAAATTGAAAGATTTACAAGATCAAAAGAAAGATCCATTCATAATTGAAAGTGTTAAAAGAACATGTTCATTAGCTGAGTTTTGTAATGAAAATAAAAATATTAAAAAACATGGAACAAAACAATATACATTAGCTGGAAGAGTTTTAGCAATTAGACAAACATTTGGAAAAATAATTGATTTTTCTGGAAGTGTTCAATTTTATATAAATAAAAATAAAATAAATAAAAATTACTTAGAATATTTTAAAAAATATTTAGACATTGGAGATATTGTTGAATTAAAGGGAACAGCTTTTAAAACTCAAAAAGGTGAGCTTACAATTGATGTTAAAAATATTAGAATAGTTTCAAAATCATTAAAGCCATTACCTGAAAAATGACATGGACTTCAAGATGAAGAATTAAGAGCAAGACATAGATATGTTGATTTAATAATGAACAAAGAGTCTATGGATACTTTTGTTATTAGAAGTTTAATATTAAGATATTTAAGACAATACTATGATGGTTTGGATTATTTCGAAGTTGAAACACCTGTTTTAAATCCTAAATTAGGCGGAGCAGCTGCAAAGCCTTTTATTACTAGTCATAATACATTAAAAAGAGATTATTTCCTAAGAATTGCAACTGAATTACCACTTAAAAAATTAATAGTTGGTGGTTTTGAAAAAGTTTATGAGATTGGAAGATTATTTAGAAATGAAGGAATGGATGCTACTCATAATCCAGAATTCACTTCAATTGAAGCTTATACAGCATATGCATCAATGGAAGATGTTATGAAAATAGTTGAAAATACTTTTAAATTTCTAGCTAAAAAACTTAAAAAAGAAACTGTTACAATCGACGGGCAAAAAATTTATCTAACTAAGAAATTTAAAGTTATTCATATGGTTGATTTTGTCAAAGAAGTTACTAAAGTAGACTTTTATAAAATTAAAACAGTTAAAGAGGCTTTGGAAGCTGCAAAAAATAATAATATTAAAGTTGAGAAACACCAAAAATCAATTGGTCATATTTTAAATTTATTCTTTGAAGAATTTTGTGAAGAAAAATGTATTCAACCAACATTTGTTTGAGGACATCCAATTGAAATTTCTCCGTTAGCTAAAAAAGACTATCATAGAGAAGGATATACTAGAAGATTTGAATTATTTATTAATAAAAAAGAATTTGCAAATGCTTTTGCAGAACTTAATGATCCAATTGATCAGTTGGAAAGATTTGAAGAACAAGTAAAAGAAAAGGAATTAGGAAATGATGAAGCAAATGATATTGATATGGATTTTGTTGAAGCATTAGAATATGCAATGCCTCCAACAGGTGGATTTGGAATTGGTATTGATAGACTAGTAATGCTATTTGCAGAAAAAACTTCTATTAGAGACGTATTGTTATTTCCTCACATGAAAGATAAATAATAAATTTAAAATAAAATGAGAAAAAAAGATAAAATAAAAACATTTAAAAATAGCAATTATTATAATTCTTGGAAATTATATTTAAGGTATTATAAAAAAAATTGAATATATCTTATATTAATAATTCTTTTTACTATTGTTACTACATCAGCAACTATTTTTATACCGATAATAACTCAACTAATAACTTATTCAGCAGAAAAAGATATTTATAGAGATTTAATTTTCTTTTCTGGAATGTTAGGTTTAATTATTTTTGTTAAAATATCCTTGCATTTTTTTCTTGAACATTTGGGACATAGATTTGATTTAAACTTGGAATTACAAATAAGAAGAGACATGCTTGAGAAATTTCATAAGCTCCCAATGCAAAGAATTGATAATACTCCTAGTGGAACATATTTTTATTGGTTAATAGAAGATTTGAAAGAAATAAATACCTTTTCATATAGTGCCATTTCTGATTTAATAACAATTACAATTTTATCAGTTGGTGGTTTTATTTATATTTTCTTAGTAAATTGAATTATTGGAATTGTTGCTCTAAGTGTTTATTTAATTTCAATAATTTTATATTTATTATTTTTTAAAAAACTTTCTTATATGAAGCAAGAAATTAAATCTCTTAATTCAAATATAAATGTTGAGATCGGTGAAAATATTGATATGATTTCTCAAGTTAAATCATCTAATAGTTCTTTATTATCAATGAACAAATTTGATGGACTTCAAAATAAATTATCTGAATTTTCTGAGAGATTTTTTTGAAAATTATCTTTATTTAAACTAAATGGTTTTTTAACTGCATTATTAATTAGCGTTTTAACACTTATTATTGGTGCTTTTTTAGTAGCAAATAACACAATTACCAATGCACAATTAATTGGTATTATTGCATCTGCTAATATTTTGGTTGGTCCAGTTGAAAAAATATCTACACTAGTAAATGACACAATTATGTTAAATTCCTCTATCATTCGAATTAAAGAGTTTTATGATTGAGAAGAAGAAGATAACCATGGAACTTTAGAACCTAATATTAAAGGCGATTTGGAATTTAAAAATGTTTATTTTTCTTATTTAATAAAAGATAAAAAAATAGAAGTTCTGAATAATTTAAATTTTAAAATTAAAAAAAATAAATGAAATTTAATTTATGGAAAGTCTCAAACAGGAAAAAGTACTATTCTTAAATTAATAATGAATTACTATAATATTGACTCTGGGCTAATATTAATTGATAATGTAAAAATATCAAATTACAAAATTGAAGAATTAAGAAAAAAAATTGGATATCAAAGCTTTATTCCAAAATTAAGTTTAGAATTTGAAGAAATTAATATTGATCATGATAAATTATTATTAATATTAGAAGATCTTAAAATTAATACAGATTACTTCTATGAATCAATAATTAAAAATCCTGTTAATTCACAAGGTTTGCAAATTTCAGATAGTCAAAAACAAATGTTTTCAATTGCCTACTTAATATATGATAGTCCAGACATATTATTATTTGATTCAATTGAATCTATCTTAGATGATGAACAGATAAAATTAGTAAATAAAGCACTAAAAAAACATGCTAAGAATAGAACTATTATATTCACTTCTAATAATATGCAAAATAAATTTAAGTGTGAAAATATTATTAAATTAAAATAAAAAAATACCATCAAATAAATATGGTATTTTTTTATTAATTATGAAAGTTATTTTCAATATATTTTTTCACATTAAGAGCAGCTATGGTTCCATCACTAACTGCTGTTGAAATTTGTCTAAATTTTTTATTATTAACATCTCCAATTGAAAATAATCCAGGAGTTTTTGTTTCCATATCTTCATTAGTAACAATAAAATTATCTTTAATATCAACAATGCTTTTATCAATAAATTTAGTTTCAGGATTATATCCAATAAAGATAAACACTCCATCAAGTTTAATATCTCTATCAGTTTTATTTAATAAATTATGAATTGTTACTCCTGTAACTTGTTTTTCTCCATTAACTGATTTAAGAATAGTGTTAGTTATTAATTCTATTTTCGATATTGATTTTACTTTATCAATAATTTTTTTTTCAGCTCTAAATTGATCTGTTCTATGAATTAAATAAACTTTACTAGCTAATTCAGATAAATAAATAGATTCTTCAAAAGCAGAATTTCCACCACCTACAACAAGAACTTCTTTATCCTTATATAAAACACCATCACATATTGCACAATATGAAACACCATTACCATAAAATTTTTCTTCTCCAGGAACTCCAACTTTTCTTTCTTGCATTCCTGTAGCAATAATAACAGTTTTGCCATATACAGATTCTTCATTTGCAATATTAAGTTCAAAAATATTTTCTTTTTTATTAATGCTTGTTACATCTCCGTATAAATAAGCAGCACCTGTTTCTTTTGCTTGGTTCAACATATTTAAAGATATTTCAAATCCTTTTATTGATTTAAAACCAGGATAGTTTTCAATTATAGCTGTTTTTGACATCTTTCCGCCTGGAGTGTCTTTTTCAATAATTAAACAATTAAGTCCAGCTCTTTGAGCATATATTGAAGCAGTTAATCCAGCTGGTCCTGCACCGATTATTAAACAATCATATATTTTTTTATTTTTCATAATATATTCCTTTATTGTCCATTATAATACATGATTTCATCATTGCTTCTTTTAAGTTTTAATGGTTTTGGATTTCCTCAATTTTTTCAATCTGGGTCATATCTATCTATTTCTTTTTTATATGAACTACTCATTGAATAATAAATTTTTTTAAATGGTAATTGAAAGACTTTATAAATTGTAAACACAATTAATTTATCACGATTTCTAATTAAGTATAAGTGATTATAAATAATAAATCCAATTCCAAAAATAACCATTAAAATAGAAGTTACTAAAGATGTAACATAACTAAAATTACCAGCTCTTAAAGGTTCCATTATTGTTCTTACAATACCATATGATACAAAGTATAATGCTCCAATATCTCCAGCTTTTCTAAATGAAACAAATTCAGCACCGCCATATAATGCAACAAATATTATAAAATTAGCAAACGATTCATATAAGAACAAAGGTTGTCTTAACTGTCCATTAATAATCATTCCCTTATATACCTCTGGCATAAATGATTTCAATCATGCTAATTGTTCTGGAGAAGCTATTTCACCAAATACTTCTGCATTAACAAAATTACCTCATCTACCAATCACTTGTCCGATAAGAATACATGGTATTATGCAATCAGCATAAACAAAAGTTGAAATTCTTTTTACTTTTACTTCATCATTTAGACATGTTTTAACATTGTATTTGGCAGATTTAAGAATTAAAGGGAAATAGATTAAACCACCAATTCCAGCAGCCATTACACCACCTTGAATAGCCATTCCACCATTCCTGAAATCAAAAAAGTTAGCGATATCAATTTCGCCAATCACAGCAGCTCAAACTCTTGCTCCAATTATTGATAAAGGAATCGCCATAATTAAATAATATAAAATTGGTTCAGTTGGAATTCTATATCAAAAATGAGCTTTTAAAAAACCAAATAAAGTTGCAACAGCAAAACCAATAAAAATTATAATACCATATCAAGCAACTTCAAAATCACCAATTCTAAATGCTATATTATCTATATTATTTGTAAATGTTGCATATAATGAACCTGAATTTAACATTTTTTTAATCTTCTTCTTTCATTATTTTAAGAAATTCATTCGTAGAAAAATAACCAGATTTTTTTAGTTTAAAATCCCCTACAATTGCTTCAATTATATCACCAATTTGTCTGCCTGGAGAAATAGGTATTTTATAATGAGGAACATCGATATTAAAAAATCTTTTATATGAATATTCTTTTCCAAGTCTTTCAAAAGTCTCTTCTTTTGTAATAACTTTCAATTCAACAACAACATCTATCTTACAATCTTTTTTAGTAACTTGAACACCATATAATTTAGTAATATTTAAAATACCTAAACCTCTAACCTCAATAAAGTTGCCAGTTTTTTTGTTTGGTCTACCAACAATATCACTAAATAATTGTTTATATTCTACAACATCATCTGCAATAAACAAATGTCCCTTCTTAATTAATTCTAGAGTAATCTCTGATTTTCCTAATCCAGATTCACCAATTAATAAAACTCCAATACCATAAACCTCAACTAAGTTTCCATGAATTGACTCATATTTGCTTAATGAATCAATTAAAAATAAATTAGTAGAAGTGTTTATGAAACTACTAGCTTGATTTGACTTAATTATTGTTATGTCATATTTTTTAGCAGCATCTAAAATAAGTTCCTCTTTAAAAGATCTTGAAAGGATAATAACTGGAGGTTCTAGTTTGAAAAAATCATCAATTTTCTTATTTCTTATTTTTTCATCAAAACTTAATAAATAATTATATTCGTCTCTACCAAATAAAATAGCAGCGAAAGATTCATCTCTAGTAATATAACCAGAAAGTTCTAAACCAACTCTAGACATTCTTGTAGATCTTATATCTTTACTCTTACCAATGTTTATTACTTTAAATTCTTCAAAATTTTTATCTATATCTTTTCAAGTTATTGAAATATTTTCATTTATTTTATCCATTAAACCACCACCAAAATAGATGCACCAATAGCCATAATAATTCCAGGCATGAAATCTAGATCACTACTTATAAGATTTTTATCAAAAACTCCACCAATTCACAAACCACCAATAGTAATTAATGTAACACTAATTAATAGTGAAAAAATTATTAATGAAGTATAAATAAAAAATTTCTTTTTATTAGTCGAATAATAATTGTTTCTTATTTTGTAAAATGAAGTGAAAATAGGAATTCTATGTTTTAAGTAAAAAGGTGTTTTTGAAACTATAGATTCAATATGGACTTCTTCAATATTTTTTTCTTTTTTTGATTCTACTTTTTCATCTTCAATTTTGGTTGAATCAACATCAATAGAATCAGCATTAATAACTTTTTTCTTTTTATTTTTTTTAGCCATATTATCTCTTTTATATTTGTATTATTATAACATTTATTTTTTAGCAATTATATTGATATTTTTATATTAAATTTTTTCATCAGATAAAATTATTCTTACTTTTTTTTCTTCATCTGGTAACGGTGTTAAGAAAATTGTATTCAAAACATTATTTACAATATTGCTTTTCATAGTTTCAAAAAATCTATTACCATCTTCGATATAAAGATTTAATGGACTTTTTTGCTCATAAGCTCTTAAGTTAACGGCTTCTTTTAATTTGCTCATTCTATCTAAATGCTTTGTTCAAGCAGTATCAATATTATAGATTAAAATATTATTAATTTGATCTAATGAATCTAGTTCTCTAAGAATTTGAGTTTTAGTTTTAATAACAATTTTAAAAATTTTATTTAATTTTATTTGGGCATGAATTTTTTCTAATTTATCAAAATGTTTTTCTTCAAAAAAATCAAATTTTAAAACATCTTTATTTAATCAATTAGAAATTTTTTCTCCATTAACAATTGCTGAATTGTTTACATCTAAAAATTCTCTTATTTTAACTTCTGTAAATTCTTTTGACATATTAATTAAAATTTGATCACAGTTTTCATTTAATAAAATCTGATCTCTTTGTTTATATATTAGTTCTCTTTGTAAAGAAACAACATGTTCATAGTCCATTAAATTTTTTCTCATATCAAAGTTAATACCTTCAACTTTTTTTTGTGTTTTATCTAATAAGCGCGAAAAGAAAGCAGAATCAAAGAATTCTTCCCCTTCTAATTTTGTGCTAGCTTTTTCAAATCTATCTGTTGCAAATCTTTTAAACAGCGAATCCTCAAGAGAAGTAAAGAATCTAGAAGCACCAGGATCGCCTTGTCTTCCTGATCTACCTCTTAATTGGTTATCAACCCTTCTTGATTCATGTCTTTCTGTACCAATAACATAAAGTCCGCCAAGAGATTTAACTTCATCATTAATTTTAATATCAGTACCTCTACCAGCCATATTTGTAGAAATTATAATTGAGCCTTTCATACCACCGTTTTTAATGATTTCAGATTCTCTTTCATCGTTCTTTGCATTTAATATTTCATGAGAAATTTTATCTTCTAGTAACCTTCGATGAAGTAGCTCAGAGTCATTAACAGAAGAAGTACCAACTAGAATTGGTTGGCCAGTTGAATGAATTCTTTTAATTTCAGCAATAACATGATTTCATTTGGCTTTTTTATTATTGAAAATATAATCAGGATAATCTTTTCTGATTATTGGTTTATTAGTAGGAACCTTAACAACTATCATATTATAAATTTTTAAGAATTCTTCTGCTTCAGTAAAAGCAGTTCCTGAAACTGCTGAAATCTTTTTATACAATCTAAATAATGATTGGTAAGTTATTGTTGCTAAAATTTGATTCTCTGGATCTATTTTAACTCTTTCTTTAGCTTGGATAGCTTGATGAAGCCCAGCATTATAACTTCTTCCTTCGAGGATTCTACCAGTGAAAATATCTATTAAGAATATTTCATCATTCTTAACCATATATTCTCTACCTGCTGAAAAGATAAAGTTTGCCATTAATGCATTTGTTATTTTATGAACAATATCAGCAGATTCTACTGAATATAAATTAGTTAAATTAAAATGATTTTCAACCTTTTCAGCACCTTCTTCAGATAAAAAAATTGTGTTAGATTCTGCATCTATAATGTAGTCTTCATCTTTTAAGCCTCTAACAAAATTGTCTGCTTCAATATAAAATTTACTTTCGTCTTTAGGCATTCCTGAAATGATCAAAGGAGTTCTTGCTTCATCTATTAAAATAGAATCACCCTCATCTATAATTGCAAAAGATAATGATCTTATTGATTTTTTAGAAATATGTTTAACCATATTATCTCTTAAGTAATCAAAACCTAATTCAGAGTTAGTAGTGTAAGTAATATCTTTATTAAACATTATTTGTTTTGTGTTTTGATTTAATTCCGAAGTGTTATAACCAACTGTTATTCCATAAGGTTCAAACGCAATTCTTGCAAATTCAGCATCTCTTTTAACTAGGTATTCATTAACAGTTACAACATGAACACCTTCTTTTTTAAAAGCATTTAAAAAAGAAGCAAGAAGAATAGTTAAAGTTTTACCTTCACCAGTGAACATTTCTGCAAAGTCACCAGTATGGATAATATATGCACCCATTATTTGTACAAGATGAGCAAAAAGATTATGACTTCTAAAAATAATTTCTCTAGCCATAGAAAAAGCATCAACCACAATATCATCAATATTAATTTTATCTTTTGAAATTTGATCAACTAAAAAACTAACTCTTTCTTTTATTTGGTCATTAGAAAGTTTTCTATATTCATCTTTATTAGCATCAACTGCTGCTGCTATAATTTTTGCTTTGTTAAGCAAACCAGGAGATTTAGCTTTTCATATGCTTTTTTTCTTTTTTTTTTCCATTTTTTACCTTAATTATTATATTATATAATTATATAATTTGGCCATCCTTTAGACGAATTACTCTTGATGCAAATTCTAATTCTTTATCATTGTGTGTGATCATAATAATTGTTGTTTTATATATTGTGTTAATTGTTTTTAAAAGTTCTATAACATTCCTTGCATTATTTTCATCTAAAGCTGATGTTGGTTCATCAGCAAAAATAATTGGAGTTTTCTTTGCAATTGTTCTTCCAATTGATACTCTTTGTTTTTGTCCGCCTGATAATTTATATGGCATTTTATTTTTAATATCAGCAAGTTTTAAATTTTCCAAAATTTCATCAACTCTTATTTGATTAACGTAATTATCATATTTAATTTTTCTCTTTTGTTTTTTGCTTAAAAAGCTCATGAAAGATCCGATAGAAACATTTTCTTCAACAGTTAGATTTGGAATTAAACCATAGTTTTGAAAAATGTAACCAATGTTTTCCAATCTAAAATTTGTCAATTCTGATTCTTTTAATCTTGAAATATTTAAATTGTTTACAATAATTTCACCATATGTTAATTTATCAACACCAGAAATTATATTCATCAAAGTTGTTTTGCCACTACCTGATGCACCAATCATAACAACAAATTCACCTCTTTTAATTGATAAATTAATATCTTTTAAAACATGGTTATTTATTGTTTTACTTTCATATATTTTATTTAAACCTTTTATATCTATAATTGAATCATTAGAGTTTTTTTTTAATGTTAAAGTTCTCTTAATTTTTAATAATTTTCTAATTTTTTTGTAAATTGATTTTTCTTTGTTTTTTATTAAAAAATTTTCTTTTTTACTTTCGTTTTTAATATTTTCAAATATTTTATAATTAATTTTAGAAAATATTAAATCAGTATTATTTTTATAATTAGTAAAATTAATTTTTTCTAAAATTTCTATTTCTAAAATTAATTTTGAATAAAGACTATTTCTTTTTTTTTCTTCCATTTCTTTTTTACTTAATACAGAATCATTAAAATCACCTGAAAATGTTTCAGCTTCTTTAATTTTATTTTCAAATTCAGCTAAAAATTTATCATCTTCTTCAGTTAGCTTAACATCATAAATTTCTTGTTTTGTGTCGCTTTTTTTAACAATATTTTCTTCATCTATTTTTTTAGTTATTATTTTGTCATAATTTGAAATTTTTTCATTGATAACAATTTCTTTGTCATCGTCTATTTCTCAATTTCTTTTTGTAATATTAGGCATTTTCATATACTAAAATTATACTTTATATATTAAAAAATAATAATGAATTTGCACATATTTTTTCACATGTTTCCTCATATGAAAGATTTTTAATTTTTGATACTTCTTTAAATATTGATTCAATGTATATTGGAGAGTTTTTTTTACCTCTAAAAGGTTCTGGAGTTAAATAGGG
>JBOFGT010000041.1:0-2103 GCA_051649265.1 Mycoplasmoidaceae bacterium | reverse complement strand
GGTTAGTTTCCCCTAGTATTGCTGGTCTTGTATTTATTACTCTACCTTCTGCTGTTTGTAATTCCATTGTTGGTTTTACATAGTTCTTAAAGTCTGGTCTTCTTTCAACACCATACACTATAATTTGAGGGTTTGTTTTATTGAATTCTGTTAAGTTAGGGTGTTGCTTATTTTGAAACTTCCCTGCTATATGGTACCTGTCTTCATCTTTGTGAGGTTTCATTATTTCTACTATTCAAGGAACAAATGATACACACTTTAAAAAACCACCACCTTCAGGTAAAGTAGCACTAAAAGTAACATACTCCGTATTTTTAGCAGATGTTTTAATATCTACAAATCTTACTATTGTGTTTAATAATTCCATTTTTATTCCTCTTGTACTCTCACTTTTAGTGGAGTTCCTTTATATTCTTGAATGTCTAATCTTATTATATATACTTTTTCATTAATCATTGAATATCTTATCTTTCCTTCTTTATGGTTTTTCATAAAGTCTTCTGGACGCAACATTATCAATTGTTCGTAATCTATTTCTTTATTTTTCATATTTTCCTTTTAAATCTCTTTCATTTACTTATTTCTATTTTTATAGGTTTTTCAATCTCATTACACAATTCTACAAGTTTTATTAAATTAGTATCACCATCAGAATAATCTAAATCGTGAATACTAAAAGGTATTAAGTCCCATTGATCTAATACAAAAATCAATAAACCAATTGGTGCTACATCATTTGTCTCTTTCTTTTCTTCTTCATATTGTCTCAATAAACCTAAGAAATTAATTGCTTTCCCATATATTTCAAAACTACCTTTTTCTGAGAAAACTTTTACTATTTCATCAATGCTTTCAATTGTGCTAGTTTGACTTGGACTTAATTTCATCATTTACCACTTTTTTATTAAATCTTTCAACTTTCCACCATATTCGTCTTCTTTCAACCCCTTACCATCAAAATCACCATTATCTCTTTCAAGTAATTCATCTTTACATTTATTTCTCAATTCACTAGTAATTTCAAAAATGTTTTTTATGCGTCAATCAATATTATCACATTCGGGGTAGCAATCGGGGTCATTTTCAACTCTTCAATCTATTATTGTTGTCTCAATACCAATACACAATTTTATATATTCCCAAAGTCTTTCTGATCTCTCTTTTTCAAAATCAATGTTTCTAAAATCTACTTTTAATTTTTCTAACAAAGTTTCAAATATTTCTACTATAGTCATTATTTAACCTTTTTAGTTTTTACAACTTTTTTTGCTTTTGAATAGTCAATAACTTCTTTTGTATTCATTACTTCATTTGCTTGTGGTAATAAGTTTAGTTCTTTTTCCACAGCAACAGCATATGCTCTACCTAATTCACTTATATTTAATCTATGAACTCTATTAATAAAATCTTCTTCTAATTTTTGTAATGCTGTTTCATATGTATGTATTGTGTGTTTATCTAATGCTGTTAATGTTTTTATTCTTCTCATATTATTAACCTCTTAATTCTTTCAAATAAGTCCCAGTCAAATCTATATATTTTTGTTCTTCAAAAAGGAAGTTAGCACCTTCTTTCAATACAATTTCTAGTTTTGGTCCCATTACTCAGTTTTTTTTGTTTGTATCATCAAAAAGAATTCTTCCTTTTTCTACTAAAATAATTTTTTCAACAATAACCTTACCCTTTATTTTTACTCAATCACTATTTAATAAAGTGATTTCTTCAACTAACAAGTTAAAATAATCTTCATTTATTTCTTTATTTGTTTGTTGTGAAAAACTTAAGTATGCTTGTGCTTGCGCTCAAGTCACAACATCTCAAAGTTCCACTCCATAAATTTCTTTTGCTTTTTTCCTATGTTCTAAATCAACAATGTAATAATTGTTTTTATTAATACTAGAACTACAACTTACTATTGGTAATGTAATTGCTAGTGCGCTAGTTGTTAACAAAGTCCCTAACAAACTTAATTTTATTATTTTTCTCATTTTGCTCTCTCTTCTATTACATAAAAAATTTCATTTTTTAGAATTATAGTTCACCTTAAATTTTTTGTATATGATAGTAATTCTTTTTCTTCTATTCTTTCACAATCTAATAATT
>JBOFGT010000040.1:0-12735 GCA_051649265.1 Mycoplasmoidaceae bacterium | reverse complement strand
TAAAATATAGTATGTTTTTATTTTTAAGTTTTTTATTTCATTTTTAATTCATTACTAAAATCGTTAGCATTAAAAACTTCTATTTCAGAAGTATAATCCAATAATTTAAAATCATGACTAACTTTTTCTGTTTCATTATTTTTATTTTTAAAATAAATACCATCTTGAATTTTTTTAAATCTTTCAAACAATTCATTTCCAAGATATTTAATTTCTCTATCTTTTTTTATAAATACATATTGTTTTTTTCTATCAAAAAAAATAAAACTTGTATCTTCATTATTTTTTAAAACATTAATCGATAAAATTTTAAACTCTCCTAATATTGGAAGTTTAAATTTTAACATATATAATTCATCAATATCTCCATAAATATTTTCGAATTCTTTTTGAGCAGCATCACTTAATCTTTTGCTTTCAATTAACATTTCATTTTTAATTGTAATAAAAAATTTTTCTTTTTCATTATTCATACTACTAATTCCTTGTATTTCTAATTAAATATATACTACCACAAAAATAATTTTAATTTCTATCATAGTTATATCAATTCAATCTATTATTAATTGCTTAAACATTATTTTTAATTTTATCAAAAACAAAAAATCTTTTTTCCCTCACTCTATATGTATAGTAATTATTATTTTTTATTTATTTTCTATGATTATTAGATATGTATTTAATATGTGTATCGTTTAAAGTATAATGTTTTAACTATTTTAGGTATAAACTATATTTTTATTGGTTCAAACTTATTTAACAAAGGTATAAACTTTTTAATACAAGGTATAAACTATATTTTTTCTAGGTATAAACTTATTTCTTAAAATAACAAAAAAAAGAACTTTTTTTGATCAAAAAAATTCTTTTTATAAAAATATTTCTAAAAATATCTATTTCTTTCAATGGTTATCAATTAAAAATATTAACATCTTACAATGTTTTCTTTAACTATTTCATTTAACAATAAACTTTATTCTATTTTTTTTGTATCTGAAAAATCATAATCAACAAGAACTAAATCATCTGTTTTATCAAATTGGTCTAATCAATCAAGATTACTTGTTTCTTCAATGACCTTATTTTTAACAATTCTTTTTGAAATAAATCTATTACTTAAATATTTAGCAAACCTTGAAGTTTTTTGAACCGAATAAACATCTATATCTTCTCTAATAAATCATGTAAATATATATAATCTCTTATTCTTTTTTCCGTTTTGATTTTTTCTTTTAATCAAAATTCCATCTTTAATTAATTCTGCATATATTTTTTTAACTAAACCAATTGAACAATCACACAAAAATGCTATTTGTTTTTGAAATCAAAATTTAGAAACTCTAAACAAATTTACAATAGTAAATTTAATGAAGTGGGTTTTTGTATCACTTCCATCTAATTCTTCTTTTGTAATACTATATGCTTTCATATAATTTTTTAAATTATCTATCTTCTTTTTAGCAATATTAGGATTATCAATATAATCATATTTGCTTTTTCTTTCTTTATATCCATGATTACCATTATTATTGATAACCATTTCTAATTCTTTTTTTATCATTGTCTTAAATTTCCTTTATTTTTATTTTTTAAATAAAATATGAAAAAAGATATGTAAAATAATTAATTTAATAGTATAATATAACTATTAATTAATTTGTTTAATACCTTATAGGTAGGGAAGTAAAGAGCGCTAACTCTTTACTTTTTCTTTTCTATTTTAAATAAGTGTATTAATTAATTTGTTTTAATTCGATTAATACTATTTCTATAATAGCACATAACATTTAAAAAAATTGAACTTATATAATTATCAATGATAGACATTCTCCACCTAGGTAAAAAAAAACAAACATTCTTTCTACTTTATTTTTTTTAAATAAAATAGTAAAAAAATTCACAAAATATCAAATTATATATTATAATAATATTAATAGTTTGTTTAGTAAGTAAAGAGCTCCAACTCTTTACTTTTTCTTTTCTATTCCATTTAATATGTTAATAGTTTGTTTAACGATTAACACTAAATTTATAATAACATATAAATATAAATTTATTTCAAAAACTAATATAGTCCATGAAAAAAACAATCTCCCAATAGTTTTAAAAGGAAATTGTTTTAGTGTAATTATACAAACAATTAAGTTTTCTTTGATGTTTTAGAAATACAAGGAAACAAATAGTTTTGTAATTTTTACATTTAGATTATACTATATTCATTACATTTTTTTTCAATTAATTTACTATTAACAATTAAATTTTTTAACTATTTACTAGATTTTTAACCCTATTTAAAAAACATAACTTTATACTTTACATAGTAAAGTATAACATTTTATTATAATTTAGTCAATATTTTTTAACCATTTTTCCCAACTTTATCAAATATTCATTATTTTTCAACTATTTTTCTTTTTAAAATTCAATATATTTTAGTTATAAAATAGCAATTTATTACTATGTAATTAACCCTATTTTTTCTTATTTTTATTGTTATAAAAACCTTTAATAATCAATTAACAAGTTATTATAAAATATAAATATTTTAAAAAAACATATTGACTTTTTTACTTTTTACATATATACTACGTATATATGTATTATAAAAATAATGATGTATTTTATTAATGTAAATAATAATGTAATATACATATGTAAAATAATGATGTAAAATAGTAATGTAAATTAAATATATAAAATATATATGTATTTTATAAATATAAATAATAATGTAATATACATATGTAAAATAATGATGTAAAATAACTATGTAAATTAATGATGTAAAATAGTGATGTAATTTCAAAAATAAATGATATTATGATTATGTATTTAGAAATACAAAAAAGGAAATAAAAAAATGATAGTAAATTTTTACAATAATAAAGGTGGTGTTTCAAAAACTACAACAGCTATAAATATAGCAAGTTTATTAGCAATGAATAAATTTAAAGTAGTTGTCCTTGATTTAGATAGTCAAGCAAATATAACAAATGTGTTCCACACATTTTTAAAGAAACAACAAATCAAACACACAATAATAGATTTATTAAAAGAAAACAATAACTTTCATGAGATTGCTGATAATAAAATCAAAGCAAATATAAAAAATAAAATACCAAATGAAAATTTATGATTGGTATATGGAGACAAAGCAATGTCTGACTATAATATTTTTATTGAAAACAATATTATTCATCAAGACAAATTAAAAAATTTAATAAATGATTTAAATAAAGAATTTGATTTTGTAATATTAGATAATCCACCAGCGATATCAACATTAACATTTAAATCAAACTCTTTTGCTGATTTAATTGTAGTTCCATTTGAAGCATCAACATTCTCACTCCAAGGTGTTTTAACAATAATAGAAACACTTGAAAAGAACTTTAAAGATAAAGATGTAATAATGATACCTACAAGATATGATGGTTCTTCTATTCACAAGAACCATATTAAAATAGTTCAAGAAAATATTAAAAAGAGAGCAACAATGAACCCAAGAAACAATATTTCTGTTTCTAATTCAAAAATTTCATTTAACAAATATAACGATATAGTTTTAGTTCATCAGAACCTTCCATTAGTTTTGAGTAATAAATATGAAAAAAATATAGAAAAATATAGAGAAGAATACAGCATATTAATGAATGAAATAATAGAATATAGCAAGAAAGGACAATAATCATGAACCAAAATAATCAAAATAATAATCAAAAACCAAATAATAATAACAAAAAAGAAATTAATTTTAAAAAACAATCAGGTTTTGATGCTTTTAGTGAAGTTATTTCATCTACTACACATTTAGAACCAATTAATAACAATAATATTGTTAAAACTCACCAAAACAACTCTAACAACATTATTATGAATAATAATCATACTAATAAGCAAAACAACATAAACAACAATAATCAAAATCCAACTAACATTAAAAAAAAGAAAGAAAGAGTTGAAGTTTTTTCTGCTAAAAAAAGAAGTAATATCAATAATAGTATTATGGTTCCTAAAATAAACATAGTTGATGATAAAAAACCAAAGAAAATACTTTTAAATACTTATGTAGATCCATTTGTATTAGATTATTTTAATAAATTTATGAAAGTAAATAAAGTTAAACAAACAGAAGCAATGGATTACATTTTAAGATCTTTTTTTGGAATAAAAAATTAAATAAAATAAACAAATTTTTAAAATTTGTTCTATAATATATTTATTCTATTTTATTTAATGATGTTAATAGTTATTAAATTTAAAAAAAAGCATGAAGTTTATACTCCGTGCTTTTTTTATTTATACTTATTACTTTAATATTAAACCTCAATTCCTTATTTTTAAACCTCTAAAACATATATTATTAAGTTTTATACACAATTATCAAATACACCCTTTATAAATCACTAAAATACCCTTAATAAAGATATTACTATAAATATAAATTTTAAATATGGTGGAAATAAAAAAATACTAGATTTCTCTAATATTTTTATTTCTTATTAGTTAGATATTTTAAAAGCAATTTTATATCCTATTCAATCGCTATCTTCTTTTTTTATAATATCATAACTACTTGAAGGTATTTTATTATCTATAAAATATTGTTTTAAACCTTCCAAATTAGAAACATCGTAATATTCATAATGATAATTGCTATTAATATTATAGGTTTTATCGTTATTTTCGGTTTGATTATTAAAAATCCTTCATCTATTATTACCTATAACACTATCATTAGTAAAAACCATAAAATTGTCTAAATTATGAATTCCTAAATTATCTAAATGTTTTATCAATTTTATTAATTCATTATCAAACTTATAATGTCGAGGTCCTTCAACAACATCATCTTCACCTACAACTCCACCGTTTATACTTAAATATCCTTTTGCTTTTAAAATACTAATAAAATTACGATCAAAATTGAAAACATCTTTTCTATCTTCGTTTTTATTTTCAAAAAACACAAACTCATTTTTAATTTTATTACTCAACAATTTTTTACCAAAAAAATCTATTGAATTTACAATTTCATCAACATCAATTTTTAAAATTATTTTATAAACATTCCTTTGATTATTTGTTTCAGAATTATTTTTTTCTAATCTAAAAGTATAGTCAATATTTTCTAAATTAAATTTAATAATATTTTTAGTATTTAATACATCACAAATATTACTAATCAATTCATGATCAGAAACTTTTCTATCTTTTTCAAGAGAAGGTAAAATAATATTCTCTAACTCATTAATAAGGTTAGTCAAAAATATATCATACTCACTATCGTTAATATTTGTTGAAATATTATTCAAAATCTTTAATTCTTCAATAACAGGTATAACAGGAACCTCTGGTTCAACATTATTATCAACAACGTTAGAACAAGAAGTCAAAAGAATACTACTAAATACCGCAGTAGATAAAATTAAACACAACGAAGTTTTTAAAAATTTTATCTTTTTCATATTATTTTTCCTTGATTATTTGTATTATATCACATTAAAAATACAAAATATAGTATGTTTTTATTTTTTAACAAAAATAAAAAAAACAACAATTTGCTATTTTGCTATTTTATCTTTATCGTTTTGTATTACATCTTTTTTAACAACATCATAAGTGTTATTAGTAAGACTAGGAGTAGAAGCAAATAAATTACTTTTTGTTGCTTGTTTTTGACCTATCTCTTTATTAAGTTTTTTATCATTCATAAATTTAACAAAAACTAATACACCAACCACAGCAACTATAAATAAAGGAATTGTAATTCCAACAACCAATCCTATATTTATGCTTTCTTCTTTACTAGGAACAATAGGATTAGGAATTTCTTGCGGTAAATATTTTGCTTTATTATTTTCAACTTTAACTGCTATTTCGTCTAAAACATCTTTTATTTCGTTCTTATACTTTATATTATTTTGATTGAATATAATATTTTCATAATCAAATATTTCATCAGCAGATCTTTCTGCTATCTCTTCAATATTTTTGTAAAAATCTTCTTCAATAATGTTTCATGGACTTGGTAAGTTTGGATTTCTTTTATACCCAACAACTTTTTCAATTATTTTATCTTCTTCACTTACTTCTTCTATTATAGGAATAAAGTAAGTTTCAAAATTTTCCATTACTTCTAAATATTTTAAAGCATTATCTACATATAAATTTTTCTTTGTTCTACATTTTAAAAGAAAATAACCATTGTTATCCAAACTGCTTCGTGGTTCTATTTCAAGGATATTTTGTTCAGTTCCATTTTTATTAATATTTTTTATAAAATCTTCTTGATATTTTTTTTTGTAATGATTTATATATGTTTCATTACCAACCTTAACTTCTTCACCATTTCAATTAGGAATAATCGCTAATGAATAAAACACACCATCATTATCATTAAAATTACGATTTATCATTGTATCAAAAACTAAATCATTTAATTCTTCATTAGAATAATTGTTAATTGATAATGGTAAATCTAAAAAATTTATTAAATCTTCATCAAAAATAAATGTACCTTTATATAAACGATATTTTTCATAATTAAAAAGTGAAGTTTCATCAAACAAATCACTAATATTCTTTTTAATATCTTTTAAAATAACACCTTCATTTTTTTCATCAACAAATCCAACATTCCCGTTATCATCCTTTTTTAAATAAGTTGATAAGTTTTCTGTAAAACTATCAATAGGAATACTTCTTTCTAATTTATTTTGCTTAATATCTTCTGTTTCACCTTTAAAATTTTTTGAATAAGCAATTTTTGTATTAGATCATGTTAAAAAATATTGTCTTGATAAATTAGACGAATTACGTATTCCAATAGGACCTCTATCAGTTATCGATGGAACAACAAAAACATTACCATCACATTCATCATTAGGTTTTCTTTTATTTATTTTAATAGAAGAAACATTAAATGATTTTTCAACACTCCTATCTTCATCATTAAATATTGGTAATACTTCAGACAAATCTTTTATTTCTCCATTAGCAAAAACAACATAATCACCACCATTTATTGTTAATTCAATTTCAATAACAGATAATCATTTAATTATTCTATCATATAGAACACCAAGGTTTGATGTTCAATCAACTATTTCATTACCATCAACATTAACATCATTATAAATTAAACCGTATGTTCTTGCGAACACTAAAACATCTTTTATTTGTGAATTAAATGGTTTATGACCCAAAATATTATTCACAAAATCGCTTATTAAATTTTGAAACTCATAACTATTATCTTCTCATTTGGATTTATTTATTTTTTCTAACTTTTCGATAGCATTACTAATATTATTTGAAAACATGCTATTATCTATATTAATCGAAATCAGCTCAAGATTTTCTAAAATCAATTGATTATTAATTTTTCCGCTTTCTTTTGCTGTTTCTAATTTTGTTTTAAAAACATCCAACTCCGTTTTTAAATTTTTAATTAATTGTAAATTTTTAAAATTATCACTAAATTTTCACAATTTCCCATATCCTTGCTTTTTTAACTCTGTTTGATTTAAAATATTTTTAGCATTAGATATTTCAGGTAAATAATTATTTTGAAAAACAAAATTTATTATATCATTATTTCAATGTTGTCCTTTTGGACCATCTATGGTAGGTCCATAAAAAACATCAATTTCTCTTTGTTTTATTATTGGTTTTAGTTTAGAACCTTTAAAAAAATTACTTACATCATTATATAGATAAGGATCATTAGAATATGGTTGTTTTGCTTTTAATATATAATGTTTGTATCCAGATCTTATTCCGTCTCTTGAATATACTATTCAACTTCCTTGATTTCCTTCAATAGGTCTGCCGTATTGATCAAAAGGAGCAAGTTTTCCATCAAGTGAAAAATCAGAATTATAAGTTGTATCAATTTTTTGATTATGACCAAATTGATTAGTATAATTTTTTTCTACTATTCTATGTTTGGTGCTATTACTAAATTTTAGTTTTAAATCAGGATCTTTTTTTGTCCCATTATGATTTGATCCAACAATACCACCGTTATGATTTTTTCCACCTTCTTGAAATTTAACATTCGAAGGGTTAGAAGAAATGCTACCATCATTTAAAAGAAGATTATCAACGCTCATTCCTCCGTCAGAATTGCTAAATGAAAGATTTTGTTTCATTTCTATATCATTTCCATCAAGTTCAAATTTTAAATTAAAATCCCCTATTTCAAAACCATTTTCTGTAAAATATTTATCTTGATATTTATCATTTGCGATAGTATTATCATAATCATCGTTTAATTCTTTGATTGATTTTTTTATAAGTTCTTCACTAAAAATTGTTTTAGAATTAACTGCTCTTCCTAATTCATCTACTTCGTTTGCTATATTTACTTCATTATCGTTATAAAAATTTCCACCAAGCGCTATTACAGGGGTAATAACCATTGCTGATAAGAATGATAATGATAATAATTTTATTTTTTTATTCATAATTATTCTCTCTTTCTTTTTTTATAATTTAGAATTTTATTTAATACAATTATTCGCTCTTTGTATTTCTAAATTGAACTTTATTATAACATATTAAAATAGTATAAATCAAAGTTTAAAAAAAAATAAACAACACATTGCTATTTATTTTAATTACCCCAAAGTTTTATTAATTTCCTTATAAGTTTATATTTATTTCTTTTTTATTTTAATTTCATAGTTATAAACATCATCAAACACAACAATATTACCATACATAGTAATATCATCACAATTTCGTCCTTCTTGGATTTTAATGTATAAATATTCTTTTAATTTTTTTCTTAATTCTCTATTAACTTTAATTATATTCTCATTTTTTTCTCTGTTGTCTTCAGTCATATTTATAGGACTATTTTTTAATGTTCTCATATTATTCATCCATTGCTTCAAATACTTTTTCAATATCTTCTACTAAATCATCACTAATTTCATTTTTATTTTTTGATATTCACAACGCTCTTGTAAAATTTTTCTCAACATCGTTATTTAAAATTTCCATTCCAGTCATTTTTAATTCATCATATTCATCTTTTTTACTATTAAAAAAAGAATATGTCTGGTTTTTATTAATTAAAATTGAATATTTATATGTCTTCTCACCATTTTCTTTATTAATATAAAAATAACTCTTAACATCAGCAGGTAAAACATCGATATGTAAATGTTTTGTTCTATCTTTTTCATTCATCAATTTTTTAGGAAATGAAAGATAATGATGTTCCTTATTTTTTGAAACCCAATCAGCAGCATATATTTTTAAAATTCTTATTGTAAAATATTCTTCTTTTTTATTATCAGGAATTAAATCTTCAGAATATATTTTATCTTCAAAATCTTTCGGAGTTCAATCTCATAAATAAACTTTATTATTATCTTTTAAAAAATTAAATAGTTCTAAACCATTAATGCTTTTTTCTTGATTTTCTCTTTTTAAGACATAGTTTTTGTTTTTGTTTAAAACTAACAATGTTTTTCTGTTATCACCACTACCATCGTCTTCTTCATCAACCTTTTCAAATGAACCACATTCTTCTTTATTAACAATTATAAAATAACTTATATCTCTTTCTTTTAAGTCGCTTACAAGCGATTGTGGTAATGCTGGTTTAGGTAAATAAACTTTTAGTTTATCCTTGCTTTCATTTTCATATGAAGCAGCACTATTTTTTAAGTTTAAAACAACTCTAAAATAGTTTTTCTTTTCCTCTCCTTTTAATGATGTTAAAAGTTTTGGTAAAATTCCATGAAATTTTGGTTGAAATTTTTTATTGTTCATAATTAGTATTCCTTGTATTTCTAATATGAATTAATCATAACACACTTTTTAAAATATAGTATGTTTTTATTTTTGAATTTTCTTATATTTAATATAATAAAAAAAATAGCAAATTGCTATTTTTTATTTTTGACTAATTCCTTGAATATTTATATATTCTTCTTCTTCAAAATGAATTTCTTCTTCATTTGTCGCTTTTGCTGTTTTTACTCATAATTCTTTTGTTAGTTTTTTCTCAACATCATTATTTAAGATACTTAAACCAGTAATTTTTCCAACTAATTCTTTTTTATCTTTTGAAAATAAAGAATATTCTTTATCCTTTTTAATTAAAATTGAATATTTAGAAACTTTTTCATTATTCTCTTTATTAATATAGAAATAGTTTTTCACATCATTAGGTTCTACAGCAATATATAAATCAATTGCTTTTTCATCTTTACTTATAAGTTTTCTAGGTAAAGAAATAAATCTTGTTTGTTTATCATCAGTGCTTGATGTATTAGTAAAACTTTTATTTAATCTTAAAGTAAAGTATTCACCTTTTTTATCATCACTAATTTTATCTTCATTATAAGTTTTTATAATGAAATCTTGTGGAGTTCAATCTCATAAATTACTTTTTTTGTTTTCTTTTAAGAAATTGTAAAATTCTTTTCCACTAATCAATTTTTCATCACCATCTCTTTTTAAGACATAGTTTTTATTGTTATCTAAAACTAAAATAGTTTTTTTAGCAAACTCATTACTTTTTCCCTCAGCAACCTTCGTTTCAAATGTTCCACATTCTTCTTTATTAACGACGATACAATAACTTATATCTCTTTCTTTTAAGTCGCTTACAAATGATGTTGGAAGCAATGTTTTAGGTAAATAAACTTTTAGTTTATCTTTGCTTTCATTTTCAAATGACGCAGCACTATTATTAAAGTTTAAAACAACTCTAAAATAGTTTTTCTTTTCCTCTCCTTTTAATGATGTTAAAAGTTTTGGTAAAATTCCTTGGAAATTCATTTCCTTTTTTGTATTTGTATTATTCATATTATTTTCCTTTTTATTATCTTTGTTTTTTATTGTTGCTATTCTATCATCTACAACACTTTTCAAATTGTTTAGTTCATAAGTAATTTCATTATTTATTTTTTGAACTTCTTCATTTTGTAATGAAAATCATGTTTCATCGTCAAACATCTTTCGATATTTATTAAATTTTTCCAAAATGGGAAAATATTGATTGTTAATTTCCATCAACACTTCTTTTACATCTTTTGTAAGATAACCCATTTCGTATAATTTCTCAGCATCATTTTCTGCTTTTTCTCATTTTTCAATAATGTCTTTTCTCATTAGCATATTATTTATTCCTTGTATTTCTAATTTATTGTTTATAAGTATTTATATAAACATTTTGTTTTTCATGATTTATTATATTTATTATGTTTTTTTGAATTTTTTTTAAACTACTTTTTTCTTCTTTTAATAAAGTTCTAATCGGAATTTTTTCTTCTTCTTTTATTTCTCTAATACTACTATATGAATTACTTTTCATTATTCTTTTCACAATTTTTTCTTGTAAAGTAATAATGTCGTAATTTATAAAATTAATTTCTTTAATTGAAGAAAACAATAATTTTTTTACATCATCATCTTCATTATATTTTTCATAAAACTCTAATCTTTGTTTAAAACCAATTATCTTTTTTCTTATATAAACTTCATAATCATGAACTTCTTTGTTTTCTATTTCATTAAAAATATTAACCATATTATTGTGAATTTTTTTCTTGTTCTGATCATGAATTAAGAAGTTTCAATCTATTTTTAAAATTATTATTAAATAAATTCAAAACATCTTTTGGGGTATTATCGTTTAAATATGTAGTTATTGCTTTTACATAATTACTTGGAACAACAACAAACTTATTTTCTATTTTAACATTTTTCTTTTCTAAAAAAGTTTCAATAAATATATTCATCATTTCATTATCAATTTCTAAAAAATCATTCAATCTCGCAGGCATTTTTTCAAAATCAATATTCATCTTTATTTGTTCTATCTCTTCTTCAAACAATATCAAATATTTCTCATTTATATTTTCATTTAAATAATTACTTAAAAAGTCATTAAAATCTCTATTCATAACTATTGTCCTGTCTTTCTTTTTTGGTTGTTGTCTTTTTTCCTATTGTAATCTATTAAATCATAAACATTTTTTAATTCTGATTTATCCTCTATATAACTAAAATCTATATTATTAAATGTTCCTTCAAATTCATTTAAATATTCCAATGCTTTATTAAAACTAAATCTATAATCTAATGCTAAATCCATAACTTCCGCTTGTATTAATCCTTCCATAAATTCTTTTGTTTCATTACATTCTATTTCTAAAATATCTTTATTATGATTTTCTATTAGAATATTTACTTTTTCTACAAATTCATGTATTTTACATCTATTCTCTTTCATACTATTGTCCTGTCTTTCTTTTTTGTTGTAGTTCTTTCTCATGCGTTTTGCTATAAGTTTCTTGCGCTTGTTCTATTAATTCTAAAAAAGCATCATCATTCTTTTCTAAATTTTCAAGAATTTCATCATTAATATCATCTCCATAAACAAAATAATTATTTAACTCATCGCTTATTGCGTCAAAAACTTCTCCTTTATAATCGTTTTCAACTATTTCTTTAAACTCATTACTTTTAATATATTCAAAGAAATCAACTTTATTATTACTCATACTATCGTCCTGTCTTTCTTTTTTGGTTGTTTCGCTTTTTTTCATGCGTTTTTTCATAAACTGCTAATGCGTCGCTTGTTAAATAATAAAAACTATCATTTCTTAAATCTTCATAGTTTTCCAATTCTATAATGTCGTCTATGTCTAAATCTTTTAAATCATTATTATAGTATTTTATAATTTCTGCAATATCGTCCTCATAAAT
>JBOFGT010000039.1:0-7421 GCA_051649265.1 Mycoplasmoidaceae bacterium | reverse complement strand
ATCAGGTGCTCTATCAATTGAGCTACGTCCCCATAACTTGGTGGAAATAAATGGACTCGAACCATCGACCTCACCCTTATCAGGGGTGTGCTCTAACCAACTGAGCTATACTTCCATGCAAAAAAAATATTTTTTTACTAATTAATTATAATATATATTTACTTTTTATTAAATGTTTTTTCAACATAAAAATAGCCTGAAAAATAAGACATAAATAAAGATAAAAATATGAATAAATTTTGAATAAGATAATATTCCCATTTTTCACTTAAAAAGTAATTTAAATTTAATGCATTGCTATTCATTATGAAAAAAACTATTGTTATTCCAATCATTTGAAATATAGTTTTTAATTTTCCAAATATATTTGCTGATACATCAATTTTTTTTTGAATTGCTTCCATTCGGAATGCATCTACAATAATGTCTCTAAAAATGAATAGAATAGGAATAAAATAAGGTGTGTATCCCTTAATTGCAAATGATATTAAAATTGAGTTAATTAATATCTTATCTGCAATAGGATCTCATATCTTTCCAAATGAAGAAACTCAATTATATTTCCTTGATAAATAACCATCCATTCAATCTGTAAAAGAAGCAATTATAAATAATACTCCTGCAACTATAAAGTTGGAATTAAAAATGAAAATATTATCTAAAAATTGATAATGATATAAAACATCATTAAATCTGAAGAAAATGAAGAAAACTATTATGGGTGTTAAAAAAATTCTAAATATTGTTAAAATGTTTGGAATTTTTTCTTTAGTTAATTTATTTAAAATTTTAAAACTCCATTGCTTCTAGGGAATGGAACAACATCTTTAATGTTATCAAGTCCTGTAATGTATTGAATTAGTCTTTCAAATCCTAGACCAAAGCCTGATGATTTGTAATATCCAAATTTTCTTAAATCAATATATCATTGAATTTCATCTGTACTAATGTTTAGTTCACGACATTTGTTGATTAATTTATCATAGTCATCTTCTCTTTGAGATCCACCAGCAATTTCTCCAATGTTAGGGAACAATAAATCACATGCAGCAACTGTGCTACCATCAATATTTTGTTTCATGTAGAATGATTTGATTTTGCTTGGAAAGTTATAGACAAAAACAGGACCATTTCCTAAAGCTTCACATAAGAATTTTTCATGTTCAGATTTTAAATCTTTTCCAAAATAAATTTCATTGTCTTCAAAATTTATTTTACCTTCAGCAATAGCTCTATTTAAAATTTCAATAGCTGTTTTATATTCAATTTTTGCAAAATCCACATTTATAATATTTTCTAATCTACTAACAACTGTTGAATCAATATTTTTTTCAATAAAGCTTATCTCTTCATAGCATTTTTTTTGAATAATTTTAATTAAAAATTTAATAAATGATTCCATTAAAAACATTAATTGGTTTAAATCACAAAAAGCAATTTCAGGCTCTACCATTCAAAATTCAGATAAATGTCTTGATGTATGGGATTTTTCTGCTCTAAATGTTGGTCCAAATGTATAAATTCTTTTAAAAGTTTGAGCATATGCTTCAGCATGTAATTGTCCAGAAACAGTTAAACAAGCTTTAACTCCTCCAAAGAATGAGTTATCATCACTATTATCAGTTACTGTAAATGATTCACCTGCACCTTCAGCATCATTAGAAGTAATTATCGGAGCTGAAAGTCAAACAAAGCCATTTAAGTGAAAGAAATTATGAATTGCAAAACTTAATTCACTTCTTATTTTCATTGAAGTATAAAAAGTATTTGTTTTAGTTCTAATATGAGCAACTTCTCGTAAAAATTCTCTTGTATGCTCCTTTTTTTGAATCGGAAAATTTTCATCAGCTTGTTTTAATAATTTTACTCTTGATAAAATTATTTCAAATTTTTGTTGTGAATTTTCATTAGTCAAAACTGGTTTTCCAATTGCAATTAATGAAGATCCAACTCTTAATCCTTTTAATGTTTCATGATTTTGAGTTACCCCTTCTTTTGAAACTAATTGAATTGAATTTAATCTTGATCCATCAGTAAATGAAATAAAAATAATTTTACCACTATCTCTACAAGATCTTACTCATCCAATTAAATTTACTTCATCATTAATATCAAAACCTTCTGGAGCTTCATTTCTCTCATATTGTCTTATGTTTTGATTTAATTGTTTTATTGTTATAGTTTCCATTTTCTTTATCCTGGTTTTTTAATAATTAAAATTACGTTTATTATATAATATATTTATTTATTTTTTTATTAAATTAATTTTAAAACATCATTTAAAATGACTAATTCTTCATCAGTTTTGATTACATATATCTTTTTTGAAAAAAATGTATTAATTTTTTTAGCAGAATAATTTTTACTTTTTTTCAAAAATTTAGAACTGGAATTTGAAAAATTTGTATTTTTATTTGATATATGAATTTTTGTTTTATATCTAGAAATTTTTACATTATCGATTATTCTTTTAACAATTTCTTTATTATTCTCTCCAATTCCACCAGTAAAAACAATTGCATGAACTTTATCAGATAATTCATTTATATATTGAGCGATGAAGTCACTAACCTTCTTTGCATAAATATCCATTGTAAAATCATAGTTATTTCCTTTTACAGCTTTTGAACAAATTTCTCTAAAATCTGAATGACCACTTAAAGCTTTTAGTCCAGATTCATTATTAAGAATACTAGTAACTTCATTAATTGATAAATTTTTCTGTTGAGAAATATAATAATGAATAGATGGATCGATGCTCCCTGATCTTGTTCCCATAATTAATCCATCTAACGGAGTTAAACCCATTGTTGTATTAGCTGAATTATTCTGTTTGATAGCACAAACACTAGCTCCATTCCCTAAGTGACAAGCAATAATATTTACTTTGTCTTTTTTAAGGATAGTTTTTACAGTGTCAGTTAAATATCTATATGATAAACCATGAAAGCCATATTTTTTTACTCCATGATTTTCTCTTCAATCTTCAGGAACTGCATATGTTGAATTAACATTTGGAATAGTATGATGAAATGATGTGTCAAATGCTGCAACTTGTTTTGCATCACTTAATTTTTCTTTCAAAATATTAATAACATTTAGTTGGGGCTCATTGTGTAATGGAGCAAGAGGAATTAATTTTTCAATTTTTTGTATTACATCATGATCAACAATAACTGAATTTTTAAAGAAATCTCCACCTTGAACGACTCTATGTCCAACTGCAATAATATCACTTAAATCATCAATTATTTTTAATGTAGATAATCTTTCAAGTAAATAATCTAAAGCATCAACATGATTATCAAAATTTGATTTTTCAGTAATATTTTTTTCATCACTTCTTTTTTCATCTTTTTCATCAAAATATGAAATTTTAAAAGCGCCATCAATAAAGATTCTTTCACAAATGCCTCAAGCAATATCTTGCTTGCTTTCTGCATTATAAATTTTGAATTTTATTGAACTTGAACCAGCATTGATAATTAATATTTTTTTGCTCATATTTAACCTTTTTTTATTTATTATATTATAAATTTTTTTTGTTTGTCATTATAAGTAATAAGGAGGAATAAGTATGTGATGAAATGTAGCCTTAGGAACAAGTATGTTAGCAAGTTCAATATCAGGAATAATAGCTTCAATTGCTAATGTAACAATAAATGCAATTGGAATGTCTAATTCTATTAATAATTCAGATCAATCAGGATCTAGTAGTTTTAAACCTAATTATTTAAGCAATGAAAACATTTTTTTAAGAATATCAAAATATCCATCAAAATCATACATTGGCTATGGTTTGTTTTAATTAATAAAAAATAAAAAATATTAAATATTTTTTATTTTTTATTCATTACATCATGTACGAATGATTTAAATTCTTTTTCATTATTTACTGCAAGCTCAGAAATCATTTTACGATTAATTTGAATATCTTGTTTATTTAACTGATCCATAAATTGAGAATAAGTATATCCCTCTGCTCTTACACCAGCATTAATTCTTGTGATTCACAGTTTTCTAAAATCTCTCTTTTTATTTTTACGATCTCTATAAGCGTATTGGCTAGATTTGATAACTGTTTGTTTAGCATTACGATAAGATTTGTGATTAACTCCTCTTGTTCCTTCAGCTTTATCAAGCCATTTCTTTCTTCTTCTTCTTGTAGTAGGTCCTGTTTTAACTCTCATGTTATTTTTCTCCTAATATTATAAAACTTGATCGTATCTTGCTTTATCTGATTTACTTACTAAAGAATCTTTTCTTAGATGTCTTTTAGTTTTAGTTGTTTTATTATGAGCCATGTGAGATCTATAGGCTTGCTTTCTTTTAATTTCGCCACCTTTAGTTCTCTTCATTCTTTTCATCACTGCTCTTTTTGATTTTTGTTTAACTTTCATAAAGACCTCAAATTATTTTTTTTTAGGGATTATTATTGATTCATATTGTACTGCACTAATTCTTTTTAATGGTTTTTGAACAATGCCATAATCAGTAATCGCATTTATAAATTTTAAATATATTTCTTCAATCAATTCAGTTTTAGTTCCAATTCTTCCATATGATAAAACTACAAATCTTATTCTATCGCCAGAATTTAATCACTTTTTTGCGTTTTCTATTCTTACATTTAAATCATGATCACCAATTGTTGGTTTAACTTTAACTTCTTTATTCTTAACAACTGTTTGATTTTTCTTAGACTCTTTGGCTTTCTTTTTGCTTTCATACATAAATTTGTTGTAATCAATGATTTTAGCAACTGGTTTTCCTTCTCCCTTTGAAAAAAGTACCAAATCTAAATTTTTTGAATAAGCTAATTCTAGTGCTTTTTTTGTTTCCATTTCACCTAGTTTTTCACCAAGTTCATCGATTACCATTAAAGACTTTTCTTTTATACCTTCATTTATAATATATTTATTTTGATTCATAAATCCCTTCATTGTAAAAAGAAAACACACTAAAAAAAATAGTGTGTTAAAACGATAAAACATATATTATTAATATTTGCATTAATATGTTTTAAGCATTAACCTAAATCTTCATTTAAGAGACATCAGGTGAGTTTCAACTACTTTCTTTATACATTTTAATAATAACATACAATGTTTATTATTAAATAAATAAATTAAATTTTTGATGAATTTATTTTATTTAACTTATCTACTTTTAATACAAAAGTTGGGTCTAATGGAATTACAAGATCTTCTAATAAAAAAGTATTATAATTATTTTTAATTAAATCTCTAATAGTAGCATCAACACATATATCTAAAGCAATTCCACATACATAAATGTCTGAAATGTTATTTTTGTTTAAATATTTTCTTAATTTACTTTCTTTTTTGCCATTATAAAAACAAGAGAAGTTTTCAAATCTTTTTTTTGTGCCCTTTTTAATTACAAGATCATAACCCAAAATATTTAGTGGTTCAATTAACTCTACTCCCTTAGTTTTAGCTACACAATGAACTGGGAATGTATTAAATGAAACATGATTAATTGGATGATAATCTAATGAAGTAATAACTTTAAATTCATTTTTATTTAAGGATTTAGTAAATTCGAAAATTTTTTTTGCAAGTTCAATTGATCCTTTTACTGGTAATGTTCCAAAATCACTAAAATCATTTTGCATATCTATTATTAAAATTGCTTTCATTATTCTTCCTTATTAAAATTAATTTTTTCACCTTTATTTGTTAATGGAAAAAGAAAGAAATTAATTACAGGAAGTAAAATAAAAACTAATAGGAAAACAATGAATAATATCATTCCTTCCCATCTTTGAGCAGTTACACCATTTGTGAAGAATAATCCTCAAGTTAATGAGCCTTTTGGATTCTCAATTGATTTAAATATTGTTTCATAAAACAACTGATATCCAAAGACAGTAAATGATCCTATAAATGCTATTGGTGCTGCAATTATAAATGTTTTTTGCTTTTGAACTTCAACCTTTTTGGTAAATCTGTTTTTGAAACCACCAAGAATCACAAAACCATAAATTGCAAAGAAAAATAATGTTGGGTAATTACTTACTCCATCAACATAAATATCAGTTCCATTAGATCCTTTTGCAATTGAAGGTATAGTAATAACAACAAATCAGAAAATAGCAACAATCATACATAAAATATATCCAGGTTTTATTTCACTAACAAACTTAGTAAAAAATTTGTTTGAAATTGAACTTACTTGAGAATGACAAAACAATATTTTTTCATCTATCAAAGAATTAAAAGATCTTATTGATGATGAACTAAAAGAATTTAATACACCTAAAATAGATATTGTAATAAAGACATTTAAAGAAATAGAAAAGAAGATATCCAATTCTGGATTTAATTTAACAATATTACCAAAGATATCTAATGAATTACCTTGTGCAAAAAATATTTGAGCTATTGTAACTAATAAATAAAATATTGCACATGAAATCATCCCAACTGAAATTACTAAAGGAACATTTTTATTTGGTTTTTTAATATCAAGTGCTAAATTACCTACATTAGCAAATGAATCAAAAGCAAATAAAACAGATGGCAAAGAAGCTAATATAGCCGTAAAGCTTGGATTAGTAGCTGGCTTAATTGGAGGATTTGTATTTGGAACATCTATATTATTATCAAATAATCCAGTTGTTTGATTTTGAATTGAGAAAACAATTCCTCAAATAATAATCACTATTAAAGGAAGAAATTTTAAAATTGTAGTCACAAAAGAGAATTTACCTGCATTTTTTAAAGAAACAAAATTTGCTGATAAAAAAAATACTATTAGTAATAAAGTAATTAATGAAATTATTCCATAATGAATGACAATATCTGAATCAATAGGAATAAACATTCTTGTAATTGATTCAGCTGAAAAAAATGAAAGAATTGGAATCATTAATCCCATATAAAATAATGGTTGAATCATTTTTATAAAATATCCAATTTTTCTTCCTCAAAATTTTTCAACTCATCCAGCTAACCCAGATCTAGATTTTAATGATGTTCCTACTTCAGCAAAACTAATAGCAGCTGTAAGAGCAATAATGCCACCAAGAATTCATGAAATAATTATTCCAATTCCATTGTATTCATTTACAGCAAAAATACCACCATTTTTCAAGAAAATACCTATTCCTATAACAGAACCCATTAGCATTGATAAAGCTGTGAAAAAACCTATTTTTTGAGTTGCATTTTCATTGATTTTCATTTTTACTCCAATATTGTTAAAATTATATAATAATTATGATTGAAATTAAAAAAAATATTAAGATTGAATGAAGTTTATTTATGTATAAAATAAAAAAGACTAGCACATTATGAGTGAAAGTCTTTTAATTTACTTTTTTTGTAGTTACTTATATTAGAAGCATGGCCTCTAAGTTTATGCGCTCCATAATCAAAACGTTATTTAGCTAAATG
>JBOFGT010000038.1:0-2649 GCA_051649265.1 Mycoplasmoidaceae bacterium | reverse complement strand
ACTAATGGTAACTAAGAAAAATTTTTTTGAATTGATAGAAGAGATTTCAAAAAGCAGAAATGTATCAATCGAAGATGTTGAAAGGGATTTAACAGTAGCTATAGAAAAAGCTTATTTAAAAGAAAATCCAGAAACAAATATAAAGGTTGTTATAAATAGTGCAAAATCAGAATTTGAATTTGCAGAACTTAAAACAATTGTTGAAGATAGCAAAGAAGATATCGATGATGATATTGAAATAACTTTATCAGATGCAAAAAAAATTAAAAGCTCAGCTAAAATAAATGATATTATCGAAATAAAATTGGATATATCAAAATTTGATAGAATGATCGCTTTACATATTAAACAAGTTTTTTCACAAAAATTAAATGAGGGCTCAAATAATAAGGTTTATGATCAATGAGTTGATAAAATAGGAATGAATATTAGAGCTGAAGTTGAAACAAGAAAGCAAAACTCAGTTGAGGTTAATTTAAATGATACAGTTGGTGTTGTTTTAAGAAAAGAACAAATTCCAGGCGAAAATTTAGAACCAGGTTCAAAATATATTTTCTATATTAAAAATGTTCAACAACAAACAAAAGGTTGACCAATAATTTTATCAAGAGCTGATGCTGGATTAGTTGAAAATCTATTAAGAAATGAAATTAGTGAAATTGAAGAAGGAAAAATTGAAATAAAAGCTATTTCAAGAATTCCAGGAATGAAAACAAAAATTGCTGTTAAATCTCATGATCCCAATATTGATCCAGTTGGAACATGTGTCGGACCTGGTGGTTTTAGAGTAAAAGAAATTATGCAAAATTTAAATGGTGAACACATCGATATAATACTATGAGATGATGATCCAAAACAATTCTTAGTTAATGCTTGTTCTCCTGAAAAAATTTATGGACTTGAAATAACTGATGATGAAGATTCTACAGATGGTAAACATAAATTTGTAACAATAATCGTTGAGGATGAGGTTTTACCAAAAGTAATTGGTAGAAAAGGTATGAATATTAAATTGATATCTAAACTTACTAATTGAAGTATCGATATTCAAACATTATCAATTGCAAAAGAGGATCAAATTGAATATGAAGATGTTTCACATATGACACCTACAAGACACAATAGAAATAATAATATGGGTAACTGACAAAGAGGCATTAGAAATTTTGATGAACGAAATAATGCTAATAAAAGGGGTAAATCTTTTGGTAAAAAAGAACAAGATTACAATAATGATTTCTCTTTTATTAATACTCATTCAAATAAATGATCTGGTTCTAAGAAAACAGAATCATATAATAGTTCTTTAATTACTGATGACGATATAGATCAAATATTGAATTTTGGCAGTGCTCCTCAAAAAACAAAAACCGTTAATATTGAATTAAATGAAGATGATTTATTTGATAATAATAAAAAATCATTTGATAATTCTAATTACAAAAAATCAAAACCTAAAAAATCTAAAAAAGAAGAAGAAAATCTTTTTGATGAATTCGATGATATCACTGAAAAAGATTTAAACAATAATGATGAAGGTAAAAATATTAATCTAGATATTCTAGAATTTGATGAAGAATAATTAAAATAAATAAGGAGGTAAAATTATGGCTAAAAAATTAAAAAATAATAAATTTAAAAAATATGACTCAAGAGTAAATATTAATATTAAAGAAACTCTTAAGCAAGTTGATTCAGGAATAAACAATGATGGAATTTTTATTTTTGCCTCTCTTTTAACTCCAGAGAATTTTGCCAAAAAACTTGGTAAGCAAACTCAAGAAATTATTAAATTCTTTTTCATGAAAGGAAAAATCATAAATGTTAATACAGAATTAACAGCAGATCAAATGGGTGAATTTTGTTTAGAATCAGGATTTGATTTCAAATGAGAGGAACAAGTTAATGAAGAAAACTTTTTAGAAGAAGTAATTGCAAAATCAAATTTATCAAATGATGAATCTAGACCACCAATTATTACAATAATGGGTCATGTGGATCATGGTAAAACAACTTTACTAGATAAAATTAGAGATGGCTTAGTTGCTAAAAGTGAAATCGGTGGAATTACACAAAGAATTGGTGCTTACACAACGACATTTAATAAAAAATTATTAACATTTTTAGATACTCCTGGTCATGAAGCTTTTTCTCAAATGAGATCAAGAGGTGCTGATTTAACTGATATTGTAGTATTGGTTGTTGCTGCTGATGATGGTGTTAAACCACAAACAATTGAATCGATTGATCATGCAAGAGCAGCCAACTCCCCCATAATTGTTTTTATTAATAAAATGGATAAACAAGGAGCTAATGTAGATAGAGTTATTTCAGAATTATCTGACCATGGTCTGGTTTCTGAAGAATGAGGTGGAGATACTATCTTTATTAAAGGTTCTGCAATCAATGGTCAAAACATTGATGAATTATTAAATTCAATTTTATTGCTAGCAGAAATTTTAGAATTAAAATGTTCTAAAAAATCACTTGCTAACGGAGTTGTTTTAGAATCTCATATTGACAAAGGATTAGGTCCTGTTTCTAGTATATTAGTTAGAAATGGAACTTTAATGCTAGGTGACTTTATTGTTGCTGGTAGTTGCTATGGAAAAATTAAAAAAATGACTAACTATAAAGGTGAAGAAATTG
>JBOFGT010000037.1:0-6325 GCA_051649265.1 Mycoplasmoidaceae bacterium | reverse complement strand
TGATACTTCTTTAAATATTGATTCAATGTATATTGGAGAGTTTTTTTTACCTCTAAAAGGTTCTGGAGTTAAATAGGGGCAATCTGTTTCTAAAACAATGTTGTTTATGTCAATTTCAGAAACTACTGCTCTTAATTCAAATGACTTTTTAAAAGTAATTATTCCTGGGAATGATAATTTACAACCTAATTTGACATATTGTTTAGCATAGTCTAATTTATCTGAAAAACAATGAATTAAAACTTTTGAAAGTTTTCTTTCTTTTATAAATTTAATTGCATCTTCATGAGCCTCTCTAACATGTAATACTAATGGTAAATTATATTTTTTTGCAATTTCAATGTGTTTTTCAAAAGAATAAAATTGCATTGATATTCCTTCTGAATGTCTTTCTTTAAAATAATCTAGACCAGTTTCACCAATTGCTTTAATGCAATCTAAATTTTTTGCTATTAAATCATCAAGATGTTTTATATTATTATCAATTTCATATTTAGATAATTTGCTAGCATCATTAGGATGTATTCCAATCACAGCAAAAAAATATTTAGGATTTAATCTAGCTATTTCAACTGCTTTAATTGAACTTTCTAAATCAACACCAACAATATTTACATAGATTTTCTTTTCGATTGATTTTTTAATAATTAAATCTAACTCCTCTTTTGAATATTCAAGGTTTAAATGTGCATGAGTATCGTAAAGCATTTTATTCCTTATTAATTATTTTTTTTCTAAAGTTATATTCTGTTGTAATCATTTTAGCAAGAGAAGTTTCAGGTTTTCAATTTAAAATTGACTTTACTTTATTAGTATTTGCATAAAGCTTAGCTGGATCGCCTTTTCTTCTCAATCCTAACTCATAAGGAATTTTAATAACTAAAGTTTCAATTGCCTTATTTAATACTTCTAAAACTGTATAACCTTCTCCAGAACCTAAGTTAAATATATCTGATTTATTATTTTTAATTGATCATTCAAGACCAATAATATGAGCCTTTACCAAATCAACAACATGAACAAAGTCTCTTACACATGATCCATCCTTAGTTTGATAATCAGTTCCCATAACAATAAATTTTTGATTATCAATTGCGCTTTTAATTACACATGGTAATAAATGAGTGGGTTTTAATGACTTAATACCTATCTTTCCATTATCATGTGTTCCAGCTACATTAAAATATCTAAATATAACATAGTTAGAGTTATTTGCATTAGCCCACCCTCTTATTATGGCTTCTGCAGCTAATTTAGATTCTCCATATGGATTGATTGGTTCTTTTATATCATCTTCCAAAATTGGAATATTTTTAGGTTCGCCATAAACAGCAGCTGTTGAAGAAAATACAAAATTTTTAATATTAAATTTAGTACAAATCCTTAATAAAATTTCAACACCATAGGTATTGTTATTAAAATAATCTAAAGGTTTTAAAACACTTTCAGGAACAACTATTAGACCAGCAAAATGAATTACAGCAGAAATGTCTTTTTCAATTAAAAAAATTTTTTCCAGTTCTTTTTCATCTCTTATATCTGTTTTATAAAATTTTGCATCAGGATGAATATTGGATTCAAAACCTTTTGACATATTATCAATGATAACAACATCATATCCTTTTTCAATAAGCAAATAAACTGCATGTGATCCAATATAACCAGCTCCACCAGTAACTAATACTTTCATATAAACCCTTAAAATATTTTTAATTAATTTTATCATTTATAAATTAATAAAAAAAATTATTTACCTAAGCAAAAATTTCTAAATAAATCATCTAATAAATCAAAATCTTTTTCTTCACCTAAAAATGTTTTTAATAATTTGTATGCAAACTCAAGAAATGATATTATCAAATCTAGTGAAACTTCTTCCTCAATTAAATAATTTGCTTTTTTTAAGTTATTATTAATATCTAGTAAAATATTTTTTTCATAATTAGATGTAATAAAAAATTCAGTATCTCTATTTAATTTAAAAATCTTAAATATTTCTTTTTTTAAATTATCTATTTTATTATTTTTAGCAGATATTTTGATTCCTTTTAAATTTGAGTTTGAATCCTGTAAATCATCTTTGTTTTTAACAATAATAAATTTAGAATCAATATTTTTATTAATTCAATCTAACTCATCTTTGGAAATAGGAATGGAATTATCTATTACATATAAAATTAAGTCTGCATTTTTTGATATTTCTATAGCTTTATTAATTCCAATATTTTCTATTTGATTATTTGAATCTCTAATTCCAGCAGTATCAATTATGTTAAAATTTAAACCATCAATATTAACTGATTCTTTTATAAAGTCTCTTGTTGTTCCTGGAATATCAGATACAATTGCTCGGTCATTATTTAAGATTGCATTTAATAATGATGACTTACCACTATTTGGTTTACCTAAAATAACTAAATTAATTCCGTTAAATAAATGATAATTATTATTGTAGTTAGTTATTATTTCATTTATATCAATATAAATTTCATTAATAGTTTTTTTAACCTCTTGACTTTTAATATCATGGACATCATAGTATTCAGGATAATCAATGTTAACTTCTAAGGTTCCTATTATTTGAAATAATTTTTCTTTAATTGATTTCATTTTATTTTTTGCATTACCTAAAATAATATTTAGTGATATTTCTGTTTGAAAATCTGTTTTGGCATTAATCAAATAATTAATTGAATTTGCTTGTGAAATATCTAATTTATTATTTATAAATGCTTGTTTAGTAAAATCGCCAGGCTGAGCCATCATCGCTCCATTTTCTAAAATTAGTTTAATAATTTTATCTACAATTATTAAATTTCCATGGCAATTAATTTCAATTAAATCTTCACCTGTAAATGATTTAGGATTTGTGAATTTCATTAATAAAACATCATCAATAATTTTTCCATTCTTTTTATTAATTATTTTATTATTTTGAATCGAGTGACCATTTCTTTCAACTTTATTTTTACAAATTTTATTAATGATTTTGTATGTTTCTGGACCTGATAATCTAATTATATGAATAGTTGATTTTATAGGTGGAGTTGATAAAGCGACAATTGTATTCATTTTATATCCTACTTATTAATTAAATTAATTATTTTATTAAATAATAATACTTTACTCAAATTGAATTTAATATTGCTTGCAATTTCTAATAAAGCTTGTCTGTTTTCAATTGTATTATCAATCATTAGTGAATTAATTAAAACACCTATTTCTTTATAAGAAAGTTTTTTAAATTGATGTAAATAATCCAAAACTTTTTTATTATCGTATAAATTTTTTTTTAAGTTTAGATATAGGTCAATAATTATTTCCCTGTTTTTAGATTTTATAAAAGCTTTTATTTCATCTATTGAGAAAAAAGATTTTAAATAAAAATTATGCATGCTTTCATTAATATTATCATTTAAATATTTTTCTACTTCATTTATATTAGATATTGATTTTAATTCTTCACATCTACTATAAATTGTTGGCAAAACTTTATTTGAATTTCTACATGTAAAAATTCCAACTGTATTTGATGGTGGTTCTTCAATAAATTTTAGAAGTGAATTAGCTGCTATTGGACTTAATAATTCTATATTTCTTATTACATAAAATTTATAACCAGCATTTTCTAAAGAGATTGAATAAAACTTTCTTTTTAATTCCCTAATTTCTTCAATTTTAATATCTTCTAAATAAAGATCATATTCAATGTAATCATAGTAATTATTATTATCTATTTTTTTATAATACAATTCTTTTTCATCAGTATGAGCTAAAAAGTCCTTGCATATTTTTTTAATTATTTCATTTGTGTTAGAAAATTTTTTTTCAGAAATTATAAAAATATGATTGTTTTTATTAGTCATTTTTAATTCCAAATATTTTCATCATTTCATTTCAAACTTGTTTATATACTTCGTCGAAACTAACCCCAGCATTGATTATTATAAATTTGCTTGGATTCTGTTTGATAATTTCTTTATAACCATTATAAACTATTTCTTGAAACTCAAGGCACTCTAAGTCAAATCTATTTTTTTCACGCTTAGGGTTGGCCAAAATTCTTTTTTGAGCAACATTTGGTTTTACATCGAAAAAGAAAGTAAAGTTTGTTTCAAACTTATTAGAAGAAAATTTATTTATTTCCTTGATTCAATTTACATCAATATTTTTTCCATAACCTTGATATGCAATTGATGAATAAATAAAACGATCACAAATAACATTAATGCCTTTTGATATTTGTGGTGCAATAAACTTATTAAAATGTTGAACTCTTGAAGCAGCAAATAGTAAAGATTCTGCATATTTATCAACATTATCTTTATTGTTTAGTAAAATATCTCTTATATTTTCACTTACTTTATTTTCACCGCCTGGTTCTCTTGTTTTGCAAATATTAATATTAAGCTTTTCTAACTCTTTAACAACTTTGTCTAAGATAGTTGTTTTTCCTGAACCATCTGGACCTTCAAAAGTAATAAATAGACCACTTTTCATAATCATTCCTATATCTTATCAAAGTCTAAATATTTTTTTAGAGCTTTTGGCATAATAATATCACCATCTTTATTTTGATAATTCTCAACTATTGCAATTCATAAACGATCAATAGATATTCCCGTTCCATTTAATGTATGAACTAGTTCTTTTTTATTATCAATGTTAGCAAATCTTATTTGTCCTCTTCTAGCTTGAAAATCTTCACAATTTGAACAAGAAGATATTTCTCGATAATTGTTATATGAAGGCATTCAAACTTCAATATCAAAAGTCATTGCTGAACTAAACCCTATATCTCCAGAACAAAGTTTCATTACTCGATATGGTAATTCTAATATATCTAAAATGGAGCAAGCTTGCTTAACCATTTCATCCAATGCAGCATACGAATGCATTGGATCGCAAATATTAACTAATTCTGTTTTAATAAATTGGTGTTGCCTTAGAACACCTTTAATATCTTTCCCTGCTGCACCTGCTTCAGAACGAAAGTTAAAAGAAGAGCTAGTTACTTTAATTGGCAATTCCTTTTGATCTAAAATTTTATTACGAAATAAATTAGTTAATTGAACTTCAAGAGTTGGAGATAAATAATAATTTTTAAAATCAACTTTAAATAAATCATCTTTAAATTTAGGTAATTGGCCTGTAACAGACAAGCTTTTTTCATTTAGTAGTAATGGAAGAATATATTCTTCATATCCATTTTTGTTATGAATATCTAGAGTAAGTGATTGTAAAGCTCTTACTAATTTTGCACCTTTGCCTTTATAAATGGAAAATCTGCTACCTGTTAAAGTACTTGATGTTTCAAGATCTAAAATATTTTTTTCAACACCAATATCTCAATGAGTTTTTGGGATAAAATTGTGCGATATTGAAACATTATTATTTCTAATTAATTCGTTATCATTTTCATCTTTACCAAACTTAATCGATGAATGTAAAATATTTGGAATATTTTGTAAAATTTGATCCAATTTATCTTTTGTTTTATTTGCATCATTATTTTGTTTAGTAATTATTTTGTTTAATTTTTCTACTTCTTTTTTAGTTGTATTAGCTAAATCTTGATTTTTTTGAGCAATATATTCGCCAATTTTTTTTGAAAGAACATTTCTTTTATTATTATTTTTTTCTAATAAACTATTTATTTTTCTAAATTTTTCCTCTTCAATAAGCAAAGAATCAACATCAAAATTAAAATTTCTTTTTTTCAATGATTCTTTTAAAATATCTGGGTTTTCTCTAATTAATTTTAAGTTAATCATAATTAGTACCTTTTCTTTAATATAAGTAAAAAAACAATAGTTTTATTATACTATTGTTTTTTATAATTTAAATAATGATTCTTTGTATTTTCTTTGTTTTTTTTCATAGTCATTAATCTTATTTTTATATTCATTTCTCATTGCTAATACATTTTGATAATTGTCTTGAAATTCAGCTTCTTGTTCCATAATAATTGCTTCATTTATTTTTTTAGCTTTTCTTTTTTTTCAGAAAAACATTCTTGGATAAATGAAAATCAATTCTTTTCTATTGAACATTTGTTTTTTCATTTCTGCCATGTATTCTAATTCGCCATTATTTAATTTTGGTAATACATTTTTTAATGCGTATATATCATTATTATCTTTTAATGGTTTTTTTATATTATCCATAAAACTAAAATCATCAATGTTTTCTATTGAAGCAATTTTTGATGAATTATTATCATGAGTTGAATTATCCATCATTTTTAAACGATTTTCCATTTCATCAATTGATTCATGATCAACATTTTCATCATTACCATTTATTTCGATAGGCTCACTTTCAT
>JBOFGT010000036.1:0-6925 GCA_051649265.1 Mycoplasmoidaceae bacterium | reverse complement strand
TGTAGCAATGCAATCAGAAGCAACAATATTTGATCTTGCTGCTACAATTCACCCTCATCCTTCTATTTCAGAAATCATATATGAAGTTGCTAAAAAAGCAATATATGAAAATTACAAATAATTTTCATATATATGTTTCAGAAAGTAATGACCCATATTACAACTTATCATTAGAAGAATATTTAACTAAAAATATTTTTTCAAAATACAAAATTCCAATTATCTTTTTATGAAGAAATGAAAACACAATTGTAATTGGAAAAAATCAAGTTGCAGAATTTGAAATAGATTTAAATAATGCCATTAAAGATAAAGTGAAAATAGTTAAAAGACTTTCTGGTGGTGGAGCTGTTTTCCATGATTTGGGTAACTTTTGTTTTAGTTTTATTGTTGAAAATGAAAAACAGGCAGGAAAATATGAATTATTTTTAAATCCAATAATTGAATTTTTAAAAAAATATAAAATTAATGCAAAAGTATCAGGTAAAAATGATTTAGCAATTAATAATGTAAAAATAAGTGGAAATGCCCAATATGTTTGAAAAAATGTATTAGTCCATCATGGAACAATTTTATTTAATGCTTGTTTACCTGCAATTAAAAAATACTTAACTATTAATCCAATTAAAACTCAATCAAAGGTACAAAGATCTCAAATAACTAGTGTTGATAACATTATTAATTATTTAGAAAAAGAAATTGAAACTGAAGAATTTTTCAAAAAATTTATTGATTACTTTAAACTTCATCCAGGTTCTACATATAAAACAATAGAAAATGATAATCAGCTTGTTAATGAAATATATAAAGATAAATATTCAAAAAAAGAATGAACATTCAATCATCCATATAATTTATCAAAATACAATGCTAAAAGATTTGATGGTGGAACAATAACTTTATGATTGAATATTGAGAACAATTTAATTGAAAAAATTCTTTTTGAAGGGGACTTTTTAGCAATTGAAGATCACTCAAAAATGCTAGATAAATTTATCAATCAAAAGTTAGAAATAAATAATATCAAATCAATTCTTAATAAAATAGATTTACAAAAATATTTTGGAAAAATTTCAAGTGATGAATTACTTGAATTATTCTTCAATAAAAAATAATTACATTAATTGTAATTATTTTTATTTTCCACCAAGGACTTTAATAAATGTATCTTTAGGAACATTTACATTTCCAATTGACTTAAGTTTTTTCTTTCCTTCTTTTTGCTGCTCAAGAAGTTTTTTCTTTCTTGTAATATCTCCACCATAACATTTTGCTAAAACATTTTTTCTCATAGCTGAGATTGTTTCTCTTGCAATAATTTTTCCACCTATAACAGCTTGGATAGGAATTTCAAATAAGTGTCTTGGAATTGCTTCTTTTAACTTTGCACAAATAATTCTTGATCTAGTAGCAGCAAAATCAGCATGTTGAATTGCAGATAGCGCATCTACTTTAACACCATTAATTAAAATATCTACTTTAACTAATTTTTGTTTTTCATATCCAATGATTTCATAGTCCATTGTTGCATATCCTTTTGATAAAGATTTTAAATTATCAAAGAAGCTATACATAATTTCTGATAATGGAATTTTATATACTAATTTTCTTCTAGTGTTGTCAATATATATTAGATCCAGATATTCACCTCTAGAGTTTTGACATAATTCCATACATCCACCAATAAACTCTTCTGGAGTAATTATTTCTACTTTAGACATCGGCTCATGAATTTCTTTAAGTTTTGTTCTATCTGGCATTTTAGAAGGAGAATCAATGTTGTATTCATCTCCATTGGTTTGAATTATTTTGTAAATAACTGATGGAGAGGATGCAATTAATTCTATATTGTATTCTCTGAATAGTCTTTCTTGAATTACATCCATGTGTAACAAACCAAGAAAACCACATCTAATACCAAATCCAAGTGCTTGTGATGTTTCATACTCATATGTTAATGATGAATCGGATAATGAAATCTTTTCCATTGCTTCTTTAAAATATTCATATTGCGATGTATCAATTGGATATAGCCCACAAAATACCATTGGAACTATTTTTTTATAACCAGGTAAAGGTTCGTCTGATGGATCATTAAAGTCTGTAATAGTGTCACCAACATTAATATCTTTAATATTTTTTATTGATGCTGCTATTCAACCAACTTGCCCATCTTCTAAAAAATTTTTATTAACTATTTTAGGAGTTGTAACGCCAAGTTCAGTAATATGATGCTCTATTCCGTTAGACATAAATTTTATTTTTTGATTTAATTTTAGTTTACCTGAGAAAACTCTTACTAAGCAAACAACACCTTTGTATGGATCATAGTATGAATCAAAAATTAATGCCCTTGTTTTTTTATCACTCATTCCTTCTGGAGGAGGAGGTATTTTATTTATAATTGCTTCTAATACATCATTAATATTCAAACCTGTTTTAGCAGAAACTAATGGGGCATCAGAACAATCAATCCCAATTATTTCTTCTACTTGTTTTTTAACACGATCAGGATCTGAAGTTGGTAAATCAATTTTATTTACAACTGGAATAATTTCTAAATTATTTTCTAATGCTAAATAGACATTTGATAATGTTTGTGCTTCAACACCTTGTGATGCATCAATAACTAAAATTGCACCTTCACAAGCTGCTAGACTTCTTGATACTTCATATGTGAAATCAACATGTCCTGGAGTATCAATTAAGTGCAATAAATATTTATTACCATTTAAAGCTAAATATTCTAATTGAACTGCATTTAACTTTATCGTAATTCCTCTTTCTCTTTCAAGTTCCATTGAGTCTAAAACTTGTTCCTTCATTTCTCTTTTTGAAAGTCCGCTTGTTTCTTCAATAATACGATCAGATAAAGTGGATTTGCCATGATCAATATGTGCAATAATACTGAAGTTCCTTATAAATTCTTTTTTCATTATTATTACCTATGTAAATTTTTTATTTAATAGTTTTTGTTTAATATTAAATATATCATTCTCTTTAATTATTTTCTTACCTTCAAATTGAATTTCATTTAAAATTAGATCATTATCTAAAGTCTTAACCAAGACGCCATCTTTTAATACTGAAATAATATCTCCGGGTTTCTTATTTGATGAATTATTTTTGGTTAATTTAGAATTAAAAATTTTTACTATTTGATTATCAAGGGTAGTAAATGATCCAGGATATGGAGATAATCCTCTTATCAAATTATGAATATTTTTAGAAGATTTATTTCAATCTATCTTTTCATCTTCTCTTTTAATATTATAACCAAATGTAACTTTTGATTCATCTTGTTTTTCACCTTCTAAATTTGGATTAAATAAAGTATCAATTTGTTCAAAAACAACTTTATATGCAAGCGATTCCATTTTAGAAAATAGTGATTTTAGATTATCGTTATCATCTATATTGATTTTTTCCATATAAATTACATTACCTGAATCCATTTTTTTTTCCATAAACATAATTGATATTCCTGTTTCTTTTTCTCCATTAATTAGAGCTCAATGAATTGGTGCGCCACCACGATATTTTGGTAATAAAGAAGCATGAATATTTATACATCTATATTTAGGAATTTCCAAAATTTTGCTACTGATAAATTGGCCATAAGCACATGTTAAAATTAAATCTGGTTTAGCTTCGCTAATTTCATTTTGAATGTCCGAAATTTTGATTGGTTGAAAAAATTTAATATTGTTTTGAATACAAAAATTTTTAACTGGAGAAAAAACTATTTCTTTCCTTCTGCCAACTAATTTATCTGGTTGAGTTATAACAAACAATATTTTATATTTATTACTATCAAATATTGCTCTTAATGCTTCAGCACCAATTTTAGGAGTTCCACAAAATATAATTTTCTTCTTTGAATCCATTTTTATTTCTAATCTTTGTTTCTTGATTTTTTATTATTGCTAGTTGTTTTTTTGACTAATTCTTCTGATTTTGAATTTTTTTTATTTTTATCTTTTTTTGATTTTTTAAATTTGAATTTAGATTTAATGGCATTTGCTTTTTCTTTTTTATCTTTTTCTTTTTTAAATTGCGCTTCTTCTTTTTCTTTAATTGGAAGAATTCATTTTATTTCTTCATCATAATCAAGAGTTTTAGTAACAACTATTTCTCTTTCAAAGTTTTTTTTATCAACTTTTTTATTAACAACTTGACACTCAATAGCTCTTGGTTTATCTTCAACTAAAGTTTTTGGATTTCTTGTTGTAAATAAAACAACATATAATTCCTTTTGCTCTGGATCAATATATCTTTTGCCTTCTTTTTTAAGTTGTTTCTTCTTTTCTTTTTCTAATTTATTTTTTTCTTTTAGAGCCCTCTTTTGTTCTATGATTTCCTCTTTTGATAAAGATTTGTCAATAAAATCAACTGGTGGTCTTTTTGCAACAAAAGATTCGATTATTTCTTTTCCAACTTCAGAATTTTTTTTAATGTATGATTTTAAAGTTTTTCATACTTCATCATCATCTCTTCTTTTTTTAGAAACAGTTGTCGATGAATCATTTTTCTTTTTTTGAACAAAATAAATTAAAACTCCAATTGGAATAATTAAAAGTAACAATGATGTTAAACTGTTTCCATTATCCATTTTTATCCTCTCGCAAAAAAATATTATATTAATAACTATATTTTATATTATAATTTTAATTGTTATACATTGCTATAAATTTTTTATTTATATATAGTAATTTTGGAGAAATAAATTGGCAAACATTAAATCTAATGAAAAAAATTATAAAAGAGATGCAAAAAGAAAAACTCAAAGGCATAGTCAAAAATCTGATATGAAGACACAAATTAAAAAGACTGTTAAAACAAAAGATAAGTCTGAATTAAATCAATCATACAAAAAAATTGATAGCGCAGTATCAAAAGGCTTAATTTCTAAAAATAAAAGTAATAGAATGAAGTCTAGACTTGCCAATTCAATTAGCAAATAAAATGCTTTTTAGCATTTTATTTTTTAAGATAATTTTATAAAGGAAACAAAAATGAAAAAAATCAATGTAAATTATAAAAATGAAATATTTACACCAGAATCATTAAATAGAAATAAAGTTTTAGTTCAATTCTTAGTTACATATTTTTTTAAATCTAAATTAAGTCTTATTGTTTCATTTTTACTACCAGTATTATTTATGGTTATGTATTATTCGCTTTCAATGGGTGAAGATAGTGGTATTCAGCTATTTTTTGGTAGCTTGGGAGTATATATATCATTTTCAATATTACCTGTAACTTTAATTTCTTTACCACAAATCATAGTAGAACTTAAAAACTCTATTATCCTAAGAAGAATAAAAAATTCAGGATTTACAAAAAATAATTTTTTAGTATTAATATTTTTTCTTTATTTCTTTCTTGCTTTAATTTTTACACTTTTTGTTATAGGATTGTTCTTCATTTTTTTATATACATTAGAAGATCCCATTGGTATAAGAGAAGATTTAATTAATATTGATATTGGTGGATTCATATATACAATTTTTTTCTTTATAATTTCATCATTATCTGCTGGAATATTATTAAGCTCAATTATAAAAAATGTTTCATATTCATTACTATCAGGAATAATTGTAATAATTGTTACAACTATTTTTGCGGGACAGTTTATTCCTTTAACAGTTATTGCAGGGAATGAAGCATTTAGATATATATCATTATTTTCACCCCTTACTTATGGAGCCAGTTTATTAAATACAATACTTATGACACCTGGAATACCAGAAGGTGGTATGGGGCCAAGTATTGCAGAGATGCAAAATATATTTGATTTTTCAAGTGAATTTACTTTACCATTAGTTACTGAAGATGGAAAAATTTTTGTAGTTTATACTTCATGACAAAAAGCTCTTAATGTAATAATGCCTGTTGTTGTACCAATTTGTTTTATCTTGTTAAGTTCAAAATTTTTTAAATGGTTTGGTAGATAATTATGATTAGTAGAGAATTTTGAAAAAAAATAAAATCGTTAAAGATTGACAAACCTGTTGAAAATTTAGAAAAATTTATTATAGATAAAAATAGAGGTAATAAGCTTGTTGAAATAAAAAAAATATCACAGGTTTATAAATCATTCAAAAAGGAAAAAGTTATATTTGAGAATTTAAGTTTCGATATATATGAGGGCGATAGACTTGCGTTAATTGGAGAAAATGGTTGTGGTAAAACTACAATTGTTGAATTAATTTGTGGCTTTAAAAATGCAACAGCTGGAGAAATTGAATATAATTTTGGTGTTGGTGTCAACCCTCATAAATCAATCGGAGTACAATTTCAAGATTTATCTTTTCCTAGAAACTTAACAGTTAAAAGTATCATCGACTTCATTGTTAAGCTTGATCAAACATCAATTGATGAGATAGAGTTAGAAAAAATGTTAGTAATATTTTCTTTAAATTCACTTCTTGATACAAAGGCTCACAAACTTTCAGGTGGACAACAACAAAGATTAAATGTTATATTATCTTTATTAAGCAAGCCAAAACTATTATTTCTAGATGAATTTACAACCGGATTAGATATTGCTGTAAAGAAAAACATAAAAGACTTCATTATTTCTTTTTGTGAAAAATACAAAATAACTTATGTAATGATAAGTCATGATATTGAAACAATGAAACAAATGGTAAATAGAGCAATCATAATTCATGATAAAGAAATTTATGTTGATGCTTCTATTGAGGACGTTAACAAAAAATTTGGTTCAATTTTTAAAATGGTAGATAATTATATTAAATAAAAAAATACTAAGTTGTTTACTTAGTATTTTTTTATTTAGTTATTTACAGTCGCAATTCATTTCGCATTCGCATTTTTCACAAACACAAGGATTGCAAAGACATTTTTTATCATTCATCTTCTACCTCCTAATCTAATTATAACAATTATTTTTATTTAG
>JBOFGT010000035.1:0-12902 GCA_051649265.1 Mycoplasmoidaceae bacterium | reverse complement strand
GATACTATTTCAAATCCATCAAAAGTAAAATTAATGTCAACAAGATCAACAGTAAAGTTTCCTTGTTGGTTAATTGCACCACCTTTTACTGAAACTTTAAATGTTGCAGAGCCATTAGCATCATTAAAACTTATTTTTTCAACTTTTTCAACAGTAGTACCAACCATATTACCTTCATCATCTGGTTTCAATGGTATGTAGTATCCTGCAAGTTTAGCAAAATCAAAGAAGTTATCTTTACTCAAATCAAATTCAGATGCTTTTTCACTTTTTAAATCAGCTATTTTTTCAACAGTGGTAAAAGTCCCTTTTTGAAATCCAGAAACAGTTACTGGAGTATAATTAGATTCTTCAATAAACCCAAAGTCCGTAACAGCGTTTATTAATTTATATTCAAATGAAATTGTTCCATTAATATTATTTGAAACTAATTTATCTGTATTAACTTCAACTGATGTTTCTCTGCCTGGTATTGGAGAAGAGTTATTTATTTGTAAATATTTTTCAATACCAAAACTACTAACAAGTTCTGGAAGCATATTTTGATCACCTTGTAATGTTCTAACAGAAGTAGCAGCTGGAATAGTTTTTAATCCTTCTATTCTAATAGGGAAATTCTGTTCCTCAGGTACAATATTTCCTTCCTCATCTAAATATTTTGAAACAATAACATTTACGTCTAAAAATCCTGTTTTTGGTTGACCTGTATTTTTTTGATTTTTAAACTCATATTTTGGAGTAACACCAGATGGTAAATTAACTAAAATAATAAATTGACTTATGTTCGTTTCATTTATTTCAGGAGCTAGTGTATTTGAAAATAAATCTGTGTTTCCTGTTGATGCAATCTTAGTAAATAAAGGTGTTGGTGATGATTCTAAACCTTTAATTCTGTAAGTTTTTTTCGCACCATTAATAATATTCCCATATGTGTCATATTCTTTGTCAAAAACTATATCAAAATCTAAATACCCATCAAGTGATTCATTAGGAGTGGAAGGATTAACTTTAAAATTAGAAAAACTAGCTTTTGATCCTGGAACTTGGTTTTCAATAGTAATGAAATCCATTATGTTATCTTCATTAATAAATCCTGGTCAAACACCTGGATAAGGTCCAGTTCCTGGAAGTACTAATGTTCCAGTGTCTGGTATCTGTTTAAATCCTTTTACTTCAACAGTTAGTTTTAGATCATTTTGACCAGCAACAGAAGGTAGTCCTTTATTTGCAGGGTCATAATATGCTCCTGGTGCAATCGAAGCAACAATTGATAATTCACCAGTTAATGGTTTTTGATTTGTAATTTCAAATTTAACATCAGATTCACTAGAACCAGGAATTAAATCTTTTATTTCAACAAATCTTGAAGCATTTGAAGAGTTAACTTCTCAAACAGTTAAATCGGGATCGTTTTCCGAAGTTCTAACAGCAGTAGTACCGCTTACTTTCTTTAATCCAGATACATTTGTAGTAATTGTTTTACGACTTTGACTTAATATGCTATCATCACCAAAATGTGGTTGAACATCCACACTAATTGTAGCAGTACCATTAGCATTGTCCTGATTAGTAACTGATCAATTATTAATTGTAGCACCTTCAGGAGCTGCAATAACATTAACAAAATTTTTCAAATTCTCAGGCGTTAAATCAGAGGGTAAATTATTTAAAATTGAGTTATTTTGAGTAATGATTGTTGGTGATGCCTTAATATTTAGGCCTGTCACTTTAAATGGAATTTTTGATTCAAAATTATAAGTCTTATTTTTAAATTTAACACTTTGTGTTAAAGTAAAAATTCCTTGAAGTAAACCTTTACTATCGTCTCTTATTGGTTCGCCAAATATTTTTATTTTTGGTTCAGAAATTTCCGTAATTCCTGGAAAGTCATTTTCAGCTAAAGGTATTTTAAAAAAGTTTTCATGACCTGTACCAAATGTTTCTAATTCTGCATTAGTAATTTCGCTTGGAAGTTTGGCATTTTCTTGATCTGTTAGTCAACCGAATTTAGAAGCTCTCGATTGAAAAGATTCATGTTTTTTACCACCACGACCAGTTTGTGCTCATATTCTAACTTCCTCTCCGGGTGTACCAACATATTTTTTAGTTTCACCATTTGAAATAGATCATATAAAATTGTCTTCAGTATATGGATCTCTTGTTCAAATTTGTCTAGGTCTTCAAGGAGATTTATCAGATTCATGATATAAACTACCTATAATTGATGATGTGGCTTGTCAAGGCGCATTAGGTGGGATAGTATCAAATATAAATTGACTGCCACTAAATCTTCTATCATCTGTTAAGTGTGAATTATGAGTTATTATGACTTCATTATTATAGTTTTCATTTCAAGAAATATTTGGAGGCATAGGATTCGAACCAAAAGCACGAGAACTAAAAAAACTACCTTGGCTTAAACTACCTTCACCCTTTCATGATATATGATAAGAGTTTTTTACATTATCAAAAATACTACTAAGATACATATAAATTCATTCATTATCTTTTAAAATAGGCACAACCATTTGAACTTTAAAGGTATCTTGGAATTCCTCATTTCTAAAAGTAAATAATTGTAAATTTGGATTAATATTTCTTTGAATTGCAGCTAAAGGTAATAAAGTTTTTGGGACAGTAATAATACCTTTAGAGCTATTAAAAATACCACTTGTTCTTCCAATTAAAGCTCTACTTTCAAAATTTGGATTAAAAGAAAGATCATCTTGTAAATTTATATATTTAAAATTATAGTTTCTTACATCAGCACTAGTTGCAACCAATAAAGCTAAACTAGCTTTATTATCTATAGAAGCTCTTCTAGTGTTAAATGGCGCAAGACCAAGTATAATGTTGTCGTCAGAAAGATCAATATTGTTTTTTCAACTTGAATGCCCCTGGAAATGATCTTTATTTTCAAGTCATTCAATTTCATTATCATCATTTAATTGAAAACCAAATATTTCATTTTTAAAATCCACTAATTTTCCAGGGTAAAATGCAATATATCTATTATTGATGGTATCATTTGCTAAAGAAAAAGCACTACCATTACCATTTTCATCATTCATTTGAGGTAATGGAGATTTTGCCATTATTGGCATTTTTGAGTTTTCATCTTTAATGGGAGTTCCATCTAGTGCATTATATCTAAGAATTCAATATTCCCTAGCTGGTAAATTTGCAGTATTTGCAACAATTGCAAAAATTTGATTTTTCTTGTCTGTTGAATATTTATTATCAGAATGTATTGCAGTAACTAACCCTGGCTTAAAACCATTTGGAACCTGACCTTCAAGAGATGGGTGGTCAATTAAATTAGCACTTCAAGATAAAAACAAATTATGAGTAGTTCAACCAATTGCTGTTGGAAAATCTCCAATAGTATTGTTATCTCACACTCCTAAAAACCCTGGTATTTCTGGATTAGGAGAAACTACAGGACTTGTAAAATTATTAATAAATAAAGTAGTGTAGTTTTTTTCATAAAGAGCATCTACATAACCATCTCTAGTATCTAAGTTTGAAATGTTTGATAATTCTTGTTCTTCATTATTGTTTTGATTTTCCAAATCTTTTGTCTTGTAGATATTATTATTAAAAATAAAATTTAGTGGCAGAATAGAAACCATTGATCCTATTAGTAATGATGAAATTAATATTTTCTTTTTCATAATATATTTATCCTTAATTTTTAATTTACAAACAAATTATAATAAATTTTCTAAGTATTTAATGATAGAATTTTAAAAGCACTTATTTATATTTATAAATATTAGGTTATTTTAGTAATTGAAAAAAATGAAATTTTGCATTTTATTATAGATATATTTAGTTATTTTTATTTTTAAAAATAAATTGTGGTGTATAAAATCATAGTTGATTTTATGTATTAAATTTTTACTTTTTTTGAGGCGCAGTTGGCTTTACTGGTCCTGCACTTGGTTGTACGGGTCTTGTTGCACCTGGGGTTTGTGGACCCATAGAAGGAGTTCTACCTTGAGATGGAGCAACTGATCTAGCAACTCCTGAATTTGCAGGAGGAGCACTAGGAGCAGATGGTTTTCTTTTCTCGTTTAATATTTTTTTATTTTTGTTATTGTTAACCAATACTATTGCAACAACAATTATAATTATTAACACAACCCCACCAGCAACAGCACCAGCAATTATTGGAATAGTGTTATCTTGAACTGCTACTATTTCAAATCCGTCAAAAGTGAAAGTAATATCAAGAAGATCAATAATAAATTTTCCTTCTTGGTTAATCGCCCCACCTTGAACTGATACTTTAAACGTTGCAACACCAGTAGCATCATTAGAGCTTATTTTTTCAACTTTTTCAATAGTAGTACCACTAACATTTCCTTGTTCATCTATTTCTAAAGGTATAGAATATCCTACAAGCTTAGCAAAGTCAAAGAAATTATCTTTGTTTAAATCAAATTCAGATGCTTTTTTATCTTTTATATCAATAATTTGTTCGATAGTAGTAAAATTTCCTCTTTGAAATCCAGAAACAGTCACTGGAATGGGATTAGATTCTTCAATAAATCCAAAATCTGTAACCGCATTTATCAATTTATATTCAAATGAAATAGATCCATTAATGTTATTTGAAACTAATTTATCTGTAATAAGTTCAATTGATGTTTCTCTTCCCAATATTGGAGAAGGATTGTTAATTCTTAAATATTTTTCAAGACCAACTGGACTAATAAGTTCTGGTAATATATCCCTTTCACCTGATAATGTTGTAACAGATGTGGCAGCTGGAACAGTTTTTAAGTCGTTTATTCTAGTTGTAGTTACTAATTCATCATCTGATGGATCTCCAAAATCATCAAGATAATTTGATAGAGTAATTCTTACATCTTGGAACCCAGTATCTTTTTGGCCTGTATTTTTTTGGTTTACAAATTCATATTTTGGAACAACACCATCTGGTAAATTAAATATAATAATAAATTGATTAATGTTAGTTTCATTTATTTCAAGAGCTAATGTATTTGAAAATAATTCTTTGTTTCCTGTAGATAAAATAGTAGTAGATTTAGGAGTCACACCTCCTTGAAACCCTTCAATTTTATATTCTTGAGGTTGAGGATCAATAATAAAACCTCTAGTATCATATGCTTTATCAAAATCTATTTTAAAAGAAACAAAACCATCAAAAGAACCTTCTGTAGTTGATAATTCATCACTACGTACTATATCGGTAATAGTAAATTTTGAACCTGGAACTTCATTTTCAATTGTAAAAAAATCACTTATATTATTTTCATCAATAAAAGATGGAAAAAAACCTACATGTGGTCCTTTTCTTATATTTACTAAAGTTCCAGTGTTTGATATTGTTTTTAAACCTGAAATTGTAATAGGTATTTGTAATGGTTTGTCTGTATTATTAGAAGGTAAGCCTTTATTATCAGGGTTGTAATATGAACCACCTTTAATTGAAACAAGAATTGTTAGTTCACCATTTAACGGTTTATGATCTTTAGTTTCAAAAGTAACAGCATCATTAGGAGATCCAGGAATTAAATCTTTTACTTCAACAAAGTTTGAAGCATTTGTAGGATCAATATCCCAAACCGTAACATCTAAGTTAGCTTGAGGGTTTTGAACAGCTGTTGTACCACTTACTTTTTTTAAACCAGATAAATTTGCAGTAATTGTTTTTTTAGAATTAGAAAGTTCTCCTTCATCATTAAAATGAGGTTGGATATCAACGCTAACTGTTGCAGTGCCATTAGCATTATCTTGATCATTAATTAATCAGTTATCAACTATAACTGGTAGACCGCCTGTTTCACTATCATCGGGAAGTGCAATAATATCAATTAAATTTGGTATATTATTAGGTGTTAAATCAGAAGGTAAAAAGTTTGTAATTTGATTATTTTGATTAATTGATGTTGGTACATTTCCAATATTTAAACCTGTGATTCTAAATGGAATTTTAGATTCAAAGTCATAAGAGTTACTTTGAATTATAAATTTTTGTTTCAAAGTAAAAATACCTTGAAGAATACCTTTTTTATCATCTTTTAATGGCTCACCAAATAGTTTTATCTCTGGCGCTAAAGCACTAATTCCATCAGGATATGTTATATTTGGTATTTTGAAAAAATCAGTATCATTTGTACCTATTGTTTCTAGTTCAGCAGGTGTTATTTTACTTGGAACTTTAGCATTTTCTTGATTTAATAATCATTTAAGTGATGAAGCTGTTTGCTGAAAGCTCAAATGTTTAATACCTCCACCATTTATTCTAGATAATAAAATAGTTTGATCACCAATTCTAGCATATTTTTCAGTTAAACCATTTGGAACAGATCACATGAAAGTATCATCAACATAAGGGTTTCTTATAAAAATTTGTTTTGATCTTCAAACATCATTACTAAGAGAGTAATTTAAACTATTTATAATTGTAAGAGAAGGGTCTCAACTTGTAGATAAAGGAATCATAGGAAAATTAAATTGATTACCATCAAACCTTGCCTTGTTTGTTCTACTTCCTTGAGAAGTTATTAAAATCTCTTGTGGAAGTTCATCATTATAATGAATAGTTGGAGCCACAGCATTAGAATTAAATGAAGCCGAACTAAAAAAACTACCTTGACTTAAAGCTCTGTTATTATATTGAGTAAGATATGTGTTTCTATTATCATCATGGATACTACTAAGATACATATAAACTCATTCATTTCCATTTAAAATAGGTAATATCATTTGAGCCTTATAAGTAAGATCACCTAATGAGTTTTGAAAAGGAATAATTTGTAATTTAGGATTAATATTTTTTTGAGCTGAAGAAGATGTTAGTATATGCTTTGAAATTTCAATAGTACTATTAGTATTATTAAAAATACCACTTTTATCACCAATTATAGTAGATGCACTAAAACTTGGGATATGAGCAAGATTATCTTGTAAATTTAAAATTTTAAGATTATATTTATCATCTGTAGATCTTACAGGATGGACAGCAACCATTAAAGCTAAACTAGCACCACCTGAAGCTTTTTTGTTTTTTAAAGGTGAAAGTCCTAGAACAATGTTAATTGGCGCATAATCAAAACGCTTAGCAATATCAACATCAATATAATCATTATGTCCATTAAAATGCGTTTTATTTTCAAGTCATTGAATTTTATTTTCATTATCTATTTTGAAACCAAACATTTCATTTACTACATATTGTATTTCACCAGGGTAAAACGCAATATATCTATCATTAATAGTATCATTAGTTAACGAAAATGCACTACCGTTTGCATTTGTAGCAGACATTTCAGGTATTGGTGAGTTATTCATTTTTGGCATTTTTGAGTTGGCATCCTTAATTGGAGAACCATCTAATGCATTATATCTAAGAATTCAATATTCTCTTGCAGATAAGTTTGAAGTGTTTGCAACAATTGCAAAAATTTGATTTCTTTTATTTGATGAATCTTTTTCATCAGAATGTAATGCAGTAACTAACCCTGGAGAAAACCCTGCTGGAACTTGTCCTTCAAGAGATGGGTGGTCAATTAAATTAGCACTTCATGATAGAAATAGGTTTGGCGTAGTTCAACCAATTGCATTTGGAAATGATCCAATACTATTAATATCTCACGCTCCTAAGTAACCAGGTATTTCATCATTTGGAGAAATTACAGGGTTTGTAAAATTATTAAAATATAAAGTAGAATAGTTTTTACTATAAAGTGGATCTACATATTGATCTCTAGTATCTAGATTTGTAGTGTTTGATATTTCCTCACTTTCATTAGTGTTTTCATTTTCTATATTTTGCTCACTATTATCTTTATTATTAAATAAAAAATTAAGTGGTAAAGTAGAAACTAATGATCCAATTAGTAAAGATGAAATTATCATTTTCTTTTTCATAATATATTACTCCTCATATGTAATATTTATATTATTATATTGTATTTAGGAAAATAATTATTAAATTTACTCTCTAGACTTTATTGTTTTCAATAATTTTGTTTGTTGTTTTTTTAAAAATTTATATAAAAAAAGTAGATAAATTAATCTACTTTTTTGTATGAATTTTTTATTTTTTTGGTGGGACAGGTGGTGGCGTACCTGGTCGAGGGGGTGTTGGTCTAGGAACACCTGTTGTAGGTTGAGGAACAGATGGTCTAGCTGTGCCTGGAGACATAGAAGGAGTCGGAATACTTGTTGTTCGAGATGGAGAAACTGAATTAGTAGTTCCTGGAGTTACTGGAGGGCCTCCTGGAGTAGTTGTTTTTCTTTTCTCGTTTAATATTTTTTTATTTTTATTATTGTTGATTAATACTATTGCAACAACAATTAAAATTATTAATACAACACCACCAGCAACAGAACCAGCAATGATTGGAATAGTATTATCTACTGGTGATACTATTTGAAATCCATCAAAATTAAAGGTAATGTCTAAAGATTCGTTAGTAAATCTTCCTTCTGTGTTAATTGCTCCTCCCTTAACTGATACTTTAAATATTGCAAGACCAAGAGCGTCATCATATCTTATTTTTTCGACTTTCTCAATAATAGTACCACTAATATTACCTTCATCATCTGTATTTTGAGGTATAAAGTATCCTTCAATTTTAGCATAGTTAAAGAAGTTATCTATATTTAGATCAAATTCAGATGCTTTTTTATCTTTAAAAGTAGAAACTTGTTTAATACTAGTAGTAGTTCCTTTTTGAAATCCAGAAATAGTTATTGGAATTGAACCTGATTGTTCTATAAAACCAAAGTCGGTAATAGCATTTATTAATTTATATTCAAATGAAATTGTTCCAATAATGTTGTTAGTAGTAAATTTTTCTGTGTTAACTTGAATAGATGATTCTTTTCCAGATATTAAAGACGGATTATTAATTCTTAAATATTTTTCAAGTCCTACTTGACTAACAAATTCTGGTAAAACATCTTTTTCACCTGATAGCACAGAAACTGAAGTAGCAGCTGGAATAGTTTTTAAACCCTCTATTCTAATAGGGAAATCTTGTTTATTATTTACAATATTTCCTTCTTCATCTAAATATTTTGAAACGACAACATTTATGTCTAGGAAGCCTGTTTTTGGTTCCCCAGTATTTTTTTGATTTTTAAACTCATATATTGGAGTAACACCAGGTGGTAAATTAACTAAAATAATAAATTGATTGATGTTTGTTTCATTTATTTCGGGAGCTAATGTATTTGAAAATAAATCTGTATTTCCTGTTGATGCAATCTTAGTATATAAAGGTGTTGGTGATGATTGTAACCCTTTAATTCTATAAGTTTTTTTCGCACCATTAATAATATTTCCATATGTGTCATATTCTTTGTCAAAAACTATATCAAAATCTAAATACCCATCAAGTGTTTCATCAAGAGTGGGAGGATTAACTTCAAAATTAGAAAAACTAGCTTTTGATCCTGGAACTTGGTTTTCAATAGTAATGAAATCCATTATGTTGTCTTCGTTGATAAATCCTGGTCAAACACCTGGATAAGGTCCAGTTCCTGGAATTATTAATGTTCCAGTGTCTGGGATTTTTTTAAACCCTGTAACATTAACAGATAGTATTAACGGATCGTCAGCAGCAATTGAAGGTAAGCCATTATTTTTAGGGTTATAATATGACCCTCCTGGGATTGAAACATCAATTGTTAATTCACCAGTTAATGGTTTTTCATCTCTAACTAAATAAGTAATATTATTAGTATTAGAACCTAGAATTAAATCTTTTATTTCAACAAAACTTGAAGCGTTTGTAGGATTAATTTCTCAAACAGTTAAATCTGGGTTAATTTCTGAACTTGCAATAGCAGTTGTACCATTTAATTTTTTAAATCCTGATACATCTGCACTAATTCTTCTAGTTCCAGGTTGAGGTATACCAGCATCATCATAATAACTTGTTATTTCTGTACTAATTGTAGCAGTACCAGCAGCGTTGTTTTGTTTTGTTATTTCTCATTTATCTACAGAATAATCATCAGGAGCTCCAACAATATCCATAAGATTTGGCACATTTTCAGGTGTTAAATCTGAAGGTAAAAAATTTGAAATTAAATTATTTGGACTAATTGTTGTTGGTGAATCACTTGTAGTATTTAAACCAGTAATTTTAAATGGAATTTTTGATTCAAATTCATATCGTTCACCTGAAATCATAAATTTTTGTGTTAAATTAAAAACACCTTGAATTATACCATTACGGTTATCTCTTGTTGGCTCACCAAATAATTTTATCGTTGGTGGTTCAGATGTTGCTCCACTAAGATAACTTAAATCAGGTATTTTGAAAAAAACATTAGATGATGTGCCAATTGTTTCAAGTTCTTTTGAAGTAATAGCGGTTGGAATTCTTTGATCTGCTTGACCTTTTAATCATTTCAATGATGAAGCTGTTTTTTGAAAATCTTCATGTTTAATACCACCAGAAGTAATTTTAGATCATAAAACAGTTGGTTGACCAGGTTTATAAATGTATTGCTCAGTTAAACCATTTGGAAGAGATCATATATAATTATTCTCTACATAAGGATTTTTTATTAAAATATGTTTTGGACCTCAAGAAGAGTTACTATTAAAATTAGTTAAACTATTTATAATTTCAGAATTAGGATTTCAAGCACCATTATTTGGAAATGTATCAAATACAAATCGAGTGGCACTAAATCTTCTATCATCTGTTGAATTTTCTTGATGAGTTATTAAAATTTCATTAGGTTTGTCATCATTATAAGAAATATTTGGAGGCATAGGGTTTGAACCAACAAAACGCGAACTAAAAAAACTACCTTGTCCTAGAGTACCACCCGCTCCTCATGAATCATGATAAGAGTTAGTTTTTTTATCAAAAATACTACTAAGATACATATAAATTCATTCATTATTTCTTAAAACTGGTACTACCATTTGAGCTTTATAATTAGGAATACCTTGTTCATCTATATAAGTAAATAATTGTAAATGTGGGTTAACATTTTTTTGAATTATTTGTAAAGTTAATAATTCCTTTGGAACAGCAATAGTACCTTGAGTAGAGTTAAAAACACCAGCCGTTCTTCCAGATATATTTTTTGTTCTAAAACCTGAAACAGGAGCAAAATTATTTTTTAAATTTAAAATTCTAAAATAATATTTATTTGGATCAGTTGTTGGTGAAGGTCTAATAGCAAGCATTAAAGCTAGACTCGCATCCCCTACAGTACTATTTTTAGTGTTAAAAGGGGCAAGACCAAGCACAAAGTTTTGACCATCATAATCATCTGATACAACAGGGAAACTTTTTCAACCTTGAAAATGCGGATCATTTCTAAGTCATTCAATTTTATTCTCATTATTTATTTTAAATCCAAATATATCTTGTTTTAAGTCAACTAATCTACCTGGGTAAAATGCAATATATCTATTGTTAATAGTATCATTTGTTAGCGCAAAAGCACTACCATTACCATTTTCTGCATCCATTTTAGGTATTGGCGAAAATTGCATTTGTGGCATTTTTGCATCATCATCCTTAATTGGAGAACCATCTAATGCATTATATCTAAGAATTCAATATTCTCTAGCACTTAAATTTGCAGTATTTGCAACAATAGCAAATATTTGATTTCTTTTTTCTGTTGAATATTTATTATCAGAGTGTAGTGCAGTAACTAATCCTGGTTTAAAATTGCTTGGAACTTTTCCTTCAAGAGATGGGTGATCAATTAAATTAGCACTTCAAGATAAAAATAAATTGTGTGTAGTTCAACCAATTGCAGTTGGAAAACTTCCAGCAGAGTCAGTATCTCAAGCTCCTAGAAAACCTGGTATGTCTTTATTTGGAGAAACTACAGGGACTGTGAAGTTATTAGTAAATATTGAAGTATAGTCTCTATCATAAAGAGCATCTAAAGGACCATTCTTAGTATCTACCTTTGTAATATTTGATATTTCTTCATTTTCATTAATATTTTCATTTTCTATTTTTTGTTCTTGATAATTTTTATTATTAAAAATAAAATTAAGTGGCAAAATAGAAAGTGTCGAACCTATTAGCAACGATGAAATAATTATTTTCTTTTTCATAATATATTACTCCTTGTTTTTCATTATTACATTAAAATTATATAACATTTATAAAAATATTTAATAAATTTAGTTTATTGATATTAAACTATTTTAAAATTTTTTATTTATTTTTTTAGATATATAAAATTAAAAATTTATTAATTATTTAAATATATTTAATAAAAAATAGTTAATTAATAAAATATAATATAAGCATTATTTATAGCTTGGATTCCATATATGGATATTAAAAAAAAAGTAGAAAATTTAATTAAAAAACTTAAAAAATGAGAATATGAATATTATGCTTTAGAATCGCCAAGTGTTTCAGATTATGAATATGATTTAACTTTAAAGGAACTAATAAATATTGAAAATGAAAATCCTCAATTCAAAAGAATGGACTCTCCCACTTGAAGAGTTGGTGGATTTGTTAGCGATAGATTCCAAAAGGTTGTTCATAAAATACCAATGTTGTCTCTTTCAAATGCTTTTTCAGAAGAAGATATTATTAAATTTGACAATGATGTTAAAAAAGAGCTAAGTGAAAATGTATCATTTACATATTCTCTAGAACCAAAAATAGATGGACTAAGTATAGCATTGATTTATAGAAATGGTTTTTTACAAAAAGCATTAACTAGAGGAGATGGCATTGTTGGTGAGGATGTAACTGAAAATGTTAGAACAATAAAATATATTCCATTATCAATTCCATTTAAAGATGACATCGAAGTTAGAGGTGAGATATTTTTTGACAAAAAAAGTATGATAAAAGTTAATGAAATGTCTGAAAAAAAGTTTGTTAATGCTAGAAATGCTGCATCAGGAACTATTA
>JBOFGT010000034.1:0-5664 GCA_051649265.1 Mycoplasmoidaceae bacterium | reverse complement strand
AAACCATTTGATTTATCTTTCAATACTTTTGAAATAGTAAATGATCAAGGTTTTCTGTTAGCAGGATCAATTCCTTTAACCAAATTAATAAAAATAACTTTATGTTTTAATTTTTTTTTAATAATCTTAAGTGTATCTTTCAAGAATGCAGATGGTAAAGCAAAAATAACATATTTTGTGTTCATTAAAGCTTTATCTATATCATCTGTTGCTCTTATGATTGTATTAATTTTAGAAACGCCATAATATTTCTTATTCATACCATGTTGATTAATATCTTTTATTTCCTTTTTATCAACTCCAAACATAGTAACATTATTACCGCTTTCAGATAAAACCTTTGCAATAGCTGTTCCTCATGCTCCAGTTCCAATTATTGTAATGTCATTTAATTCATTATTATTATTCTTTTTAACATTTTTAACTAAATGTTTAGTTTTTTCTGTTGTATATTTTGAATTTTTATGAATAATTTTCTTTTCCATATTAATGCTCCTTTTTTCTTGTTCGAGAATTTTTACTTTTAAAATATAATGTTATAGGTATATTATCAAAACCAAATGATTCTCTCAATGTATTTTCTAAGTATCTAGCATAACTAAAATGAAGAAACTTTGGATTGTTACAGAAAAGAACAAACGTTGGTATTTGTCCTTCTACTTGTGTAACATAATTGATCCTCAATCTACCACCTTCATTAGAAGGGGTATTGTTCATCATCTGTGCTTTGATTATAACATCAGTTAATATTGAAGCAGAAATTTGCTTATTTAAGTTTTCTCTTATTTTTTCTATTTCCTTAAAAATAATTTTAACTCTTTTATTTTCTTTTGCGCTAACGAAAATTATTGGAGATCAAGACAAAAACTTAAATCTTGATTTTAAAATCTTAATATAATTGTTCATTGTGTATGTATCTTTTTCTACTAGATCTCATTTATTTACAACAATAATTGAAGGAATATTAGCAGAAAAAACTAATCCACCAATTACTTCATCAAGCTCATTAAACTCTTCTGATGAATCTAAAATAAGTAACAAAACTTTAGCTCTTTTTATTGATTGTTCAACTCTAAGAACTGAATATTTTTCAATGCTTTCTTTTACTTTGCCTTTTCTTCTTATTCCAGCAGTGTCAATAATTGTATAATCATTTTTATTAAATGAAAAAGAAGTGTCAATCGCATCTCTTGTTGTTCCTGCAATATCTGAAACTATTACTCTTTCTTCATTTAAAATTGCATTCACTAATGAAGACTTACCAACATTTGGTCTACCAATAATTGCAATTGGAAAATCTTTATTTTCTTTAATAGCTTTTAATTTATTATTTTCTACAATAATATCTAACAAATCACCAACACCAATACCATGAGATGAAGAAATGAATACTGGTTCACCAAAACCTAATTTATAAAAGTCATTTAAAAATTCCGTTGATTTATTAGATTCTGATTTATTTACTGCTAAAAATATTTTCTTGTTTTTTATTTTCTTTAACATTTTTGCAATAAAAAAGTCATCTTTATCAATGCCATCTTTACTAGACACTAAAAATATTATTTTGTCTGCTTCATTAATTGCATATTCAACTTGAATTTTAATATTTTCTTTAAAATCAAAATCAGATATTGTTAATCCCCCAGTATCAATTAATATAAAATTTCTATTTAATCATTCTGCGTCTGAATATATTCTGTCTCTTGTAACACCAGGAGTATCATGAACAATTGATTTATTTTTTTTTATAATTCTATTAAATAAGGTTGACTTACCTACATTTGGTTTACCAATAATTGCTATTTTCTGCATTCTAAAAACTCATCAATCTTTTTTTGAACTTCAAAAGTGACATCAATTAAAGACTTTTTTCTAGTTGAAATAACTATAGCATCCTTTGCTTTCTTCAAAGGATCGTTTTTTCTATGTTTATCCCTTCAGTCTCTTTTTGCTATTTCTTTTATTAGATATGGCAAATTAATTTTTTCTGATGTTATTTTTAGTTCTTTTTGTCTTCTTCTTGCTCTTTCAATAACGCCTGCTTTTAAATAAAACTTTAGTTCAGCATTTTTAAGAACAACAGTTCCAATATCTCTACCTTCCATAATTACACTTTTATCCCTTGAAAAATCTCTTAAAATATTATTAACATATTCTCTAACAATTAGTAAAGAAGAATATTTGCTAGCAAGTTCTGATATTTCATTTGTAAATAAAAATTCATTTATTTTTTTACCATTCATAATTAATAAATCATTTTTATATTCTAATCTATGCGCTTCAAGAGTAGATTTAATTAAATCATTATCATTTATATTTAACCCTTTTAATATAAATGCACATCCTCTATAAAAGATTCCAGAAGAAAGAAATAAAATGTTATTGTTTTTAGCAATAATTTTTGATAAAGAACTTTTTCCAGAACCTGCTGGTCCATCAATTGCAATTTTATATGTCATTATATTAGTACTCCAATTAAAAATAGTATTATTCCCAATATAAATAAAATAATAAAAATAAATATTAAAATTAAATAAATTCTTTTCATTTTTTGATTTATTTTATCATTACTATTATATGCCTCTATTTCAGGAATGAATGGTTTTCCATCTCTTAATTTCTTTGATTCAGTAACAATTTTATCAATGTGGTTACTAACATCCTTCATTTCTCTTTTAAAGACTTCTTGATTTTGTATTTTAAAATTGATTTTGTTTTCAATTTTTTTTATATCTCTATAATTTAAATCATCTTTAAGTAAAGATTTAATCAAATCATCGTGTGTAATATTTGATGGTTCTATTTTTTTAACAGGATTTTGTGATTCTAATAAAATTTTTGATATTTGTTTTAAATCATAAAAAGAAATTATTTCTTTTAAATTTACTAAATAATTAGATCAATTATCATCATATACAATGTCAACACTAAATAAGTCTACTTCTTCAATATCAACTAATGAGTTATCTATGTTTCTTAATTTTGACTCTAATTTTAATAGTTCTTTATTATCTTTGTTTACTTTAGATAAGAAAGCATATTCTCTGTCAATTTGTTTTCTGTATGATTTATATCTTTTTACTCTACTTTCACTCACTATTAAAAAAACCCTTATAATCAATATAATTATTATAGAGTAAAAAATGATATTAAAATATGAAAATTAGATTAATAACAATAGGAAAAATAAAGGATAAAGAGTTGCAAATCTTAATTAATTCTTATATTGAAAAAATAAGTCATTATTGTAATATTGAAATAATTTCAATAAGGGAAAATAATTTTTTGAAAAATCCAAATATTGAAGAACAAAATATAATTTTAAAAAATGAATCTGATTTAATTAAAAAATATTTAATTGATTCATACAATATTTCACTTTGTATTGAAGGAAAACAAATTGATTCAATTGAATTTTCAAATAAAATAAAAAAATTAGAAGATATAAAAAATTATAAATATATTAATTTCATAATTGGTAGTTCGCATGGTTTAGAAAAAAAAATAAAAGATGAATCTAATGATCTTTTATCTTTTTCAAAAATGACATTCACTCATCAAATGATGCAGTATATATTATTAGAACAAATATTTAGAGCATTTAAAATAATTAAAAATGAAAAGTATCATAAATAACTATTTTTTTATTGGCTTGTAACTAAACCTATGGAAATCTTTTATTGGACCATATTTTTTTAATGCATCTAAGTGAATTGCTGTTCCATATCCTTTATTATTTTCAAAAAAATAATTAGGATATTTTTTAGCCATTTTTATCATATATTTATCTCTATGTACTTTTGCTAATATTGAAGCAGATGCAATTGATATAGATTTTTGATCACCTTTAATTATTGATAAATTTTCAATATCTGAATTAATTTTCTCTGCATCTATTAAAACAAAATCTGGTTTAGTTTTGATTTTATTTAAACAATTTTGCATTCCCATAATTGAGGCTTTTTTTGGATTAAATTTATCTACCGTTTTTGAATTTATAACCTCAATGTGAAAATCAATACAATCTTTTCTAATTATTTTGTCAAGCTTTAATCTTTTTGTTAATGTAATTTTTTTAGAATCATTTATTTCATTGTTTAAATAATTTTTGGGAAGAATACAAATAGCAACTACAATTGGTCCACATAAAGCCCCTCTTCCAACTTCATCTATTCCTGCAATTAATTTAAACCCTTTTTTTAAATATTTATTTTCATAAGTGTTCATATTATTTTTCATAATTTACCTTACAAATATTTCCAGAAGAAAATTCCTTATAAAGTTTTTCAAGGCTTTTTTCAATATCATATTCATTTTTTTTTAGAAGCATTTTTTTATTTAAACAATAATAATTTAAAAAATCCTCAAAATTATCAAATATTTCTGTATTAAAATATTTCTTAAATTCATTTAAATAATTTTTAGTATAAAAGTTATAGGCAAATTTAATAACATCATATTTGGGTGTTATATCTCATTTTACACATTTAATTAAAGTTAGAATAAATCCTACTTCAATATTCTTTATCTTTTTAAATAAAATACCTGGAGTATCCATAATTTCAATTTGATCATTTATTTTTAATCAAGTATTTTTTTTAGTAACGCCTGGTTTATCACGAGTAATCAATTGGCTTTTTTTAGCAAGAAAATTAATAAAACTAGATTTACCAACATTTGGTAATCCTAGAACCATCAAATATATCTTAGGTCTTACAATTCCTTTTTTAATCATTGAATCAATTTTAGGTTTTGCAATTGAATTAATTTTATATAAAACAGTTTTTCTAAATGCTTCATTTTTTATAGATCCATAAATAATATTTTCATCTTTATTAAAAATATCATTTAGGTCATTTTTAAGAGCAATTTTTATAACTGTTTTGTTTGGAGCAATTTCATTAATCAAGTCATCATTAGAAGAATTAATAACAGATCTTGAATCAACTATTTGAATAATGATGTCAATTATTTTTATTTGTTCTTTAATTAACCTTGTTGCTTTTTGCATATGGCCAGGAAATCAATTTATTGATTCTTGATTTTGTTTCATAATTTACCTTAAGAATACTGGGAAGCTTAAATTTCCATCAATTTCAATATTTTTATTAATTATAATAAACGCATTATTATCAATTTTTCTAATCTCTTTAATAATTGGACCAAGTTCAATAATAGTTATATACATTTCAAGAATGTATTGTTCCTTTTTAGAGTATGAACCAACTGCTTTTGAAATTGTTCTTGAGTGAATACAATTTATGCTATCAAGATGTTCATTAATTTTTTGAATATTTTGTCCAATAACTTTAATTGAACTGATTCTAAATCTTGGATATAAAACTTGTAATAAAAAACCAAAGATTGAGAAATTAATTATTGAACAAACTAGGTTTGGCGAAAAAAAGTTTTGATAATGTCAGTCATTTTCAAGTAATCCTATTGATATATAAGATCCTATAAATGATCCAATAATTACACAAAAAAAATTAATTACTATTAAGATTTTACCTAATGATTTTAACTTTATTTTTAAATAGTAAATTGAGATAATATCACTACCGCCAGTAGATCCACCAATAACATAAACTATTGTGTAAAGTAATACACTTAAAAATGGAAATGCTAATGAGTAGAAAAATAGTGAAATTACTTTTCCAGAAT
>JBOFGT010000033.1:0-18919 GCA_051649265.1 Mycoplasmoidaceae bacterium | reverse complement strand
AGACAAGAAATATCTGAAGAAGGATTTGGTTATTGTTGTGAATTCATTTTTAAATTAAATTATAAACTATTTCCCGAGCAAGAAAAAAAGCTTAGTTTTAATAAAGAAAAATTTGAAGCCGATTTATTAGAAATAGGAGATTCAGTAGTACTAGTGATAGATGAGGATTTGGTTAAAGTTCATATGCATACTCATTTTCCATATAAAATGTTAAGACTTGGGCAAAATTACGGTGAATTTTTAAAAGTTAAAATTGAAAATATGACAGAACAATTTTTAGAAAAATTTTCTGATAAATCTCCAGAAGAAGTATTTAAAAAATTTAAATTAACAAACACAACTCAAATTATTTGTACAGTTCCTTCAATAAAGATAGGCAAATTTCTTAAATCAGAATTTGGAATTTCTACTTATATAGATACTAGTAAAAATGGAAATCCTTCAATTGCTGACTTTATTAATAAGATAAATGAAGTAAGAGCAAAAAACATAATAATAATAGTGGATGACTCGAATATTATTTTAAGTGCTGAACAAGCAATAAAATTAAATGATTCTAAATTTAATATTCATTTAATAAAAGCAAGAAACATTGTTGAATCATATGCAACATTAATGTCATTTGATCCTGCAAAAGATTTTAAAACAAATTGTAAAGCTCTTGAAAGAGCTTTAAAAAATTCAAATAGTGCAATGGTTTCTACTTCAACAAAAACTATCAAAACTAAAAATGGTTTAGTGGTAAATAAAAATGATTACATTGGAATTATAAATAAGGAAATAAAAGCAGCATCTGATGACTTATTAGTTGCTACAAGGAATTCTATTAAACTTCTTGTTGGCAAAAAAAATGTAGCATGTATTTATTTAATTTATGGTATTGAAACAAACGAAAATGAAGTTTCAAAAATACAAAAATATATAAATGAACAAATTGGTACTAAATGTAAATTAATAGATGGAGGCCAGAAAATTTATAGATTTTATATAGGTTTTTAAAATAGAGGGTAATTAATGAAAAAGAAAAATTTTGCAATACTAACATCTGGAGGTGATTCTTCATCAATGAATATAGTTCTTTCAACATTTGTAAAAAGATGCATAAAAGAAGATATTCAACCATACTTTGTATACAATGGATTCAAAGGTTTATATGATGGCGATATAAAAAAAGCAACTCTAAAAGATTCAATGCATATTTGAAACTTACCAGGAACAAAAATAAAATCTTCAAGGTTTCCTGAGTTTAAAGAAGATTCTATTAGAGAAAAAGCAGTTAAAAATTTAAAAAAATATGAAATCGATTACTTGTTTGTATGTGGTGGTAATGGAAGCTACATAGGAGCTGAAAGATTGACAAATATGGGTGTTAAAATAATTGCTCTTCCAGGAACAATAGACAATGATATCGCTTCTTCTGATTTTACAATTGGATTTGATACTGCCTTAAATAGCATCAAAGATGATATTTATAAAATTAGATCAACTATGGAATCTCATAACTTTATTTGTTTTGTAGAAATTATGGGAAGAAATTGTTTAGATTTAACTTTGGATGCTGCATTATGTACTGAAGCAGATTATATAATTACTAATGAAAACATTCTTAAAAAAGAAGAAATTTTACAGCTTATAAAGAATATAAGAAAAACAAACAAAGAATCAATTGTTATATTAGTTTCTGAACTATTATATGGAGTTGATGGAAATCCGACTTTACAAGAGATTTCAGAATTTGTTTATAAAAACATTAAAGAAAAAATAAGAATCAATGTTTTAGGTTATACTCAAAGAGCGTCTATACCAACAGCATTTGATTTGAAGCTATCTGCAGGATTAACAAATTATGCATTGGATTTAGCTATAAAAGGTGAGCATTCTATATCAGTAGGTAACCAGGGTTTCAAGTATAAAAGCACTTCGATAACTAAAGCTAATAGAACATCTATTAAAAGTAAGAAAAATGAAGTAGCATCATTTAATAAAAAATATAAAATATAGGGAAAAAATATGAAACATATAAAAAGAACAAAAATAATTGCAACTTTAGGTCCATCAGTAACAGGTAAAATTTTTACATGAGATGAATATAATAATCCAGAAAATTCTGAGAAAATAAAATTAGCAAAAAAAACAATTAGAGAATTGATTGAAGCGGGAGCAAATGTTTTTAGACTTAACTTTTCTCATGGAACTCATGAAGAACAACTAATTAGAATAAAATTGGTAAATGAAGTAGCAGATGAATTAAGTATTAATGTTTCACTATTGTTGGATACAAAAGGTCCAGAAATTAGAGTTGCTAAAATGCAAGACGGTGGAGTTAATATTTCTCAAGGTACTACTATTAAAATTCACACTAATAATAAAGATTTTGTTGGAAATGAAAATGAACTTGCAGTTTACGCTTCTTCTAATAATTACTTTATGGAAAAGGATGTAAATGTTAATGATCCAATTTATATTGATGATGGAAAATTAGAAGTTGTGGTAAAAGAAATAAATAGTTCAGAACATTACATAATAGTTGAAAGTAAAAATACTCACAAATTACAAGGCAACAAAAGAATTAATTTACCAAATGCTGACTATTCAATGGATTTCATAACTGATAAGGAAGTTGAAGATATTAAATTTGCAATAGTTAATAATTTTGATTATATTGCTGCTTCATTTGTTAATACAGGAGATAATGTTAGAGAAATAAGAGCTCTAACTAAAAAATTTGGTGGAGAAGAAATACAAATAATTTCTAAGATTGAAACTAAGCAATCAATTAAGAATCTTGATGAAATAATTTCATTATCAGATGCAATTATGATTGCTAGAGGAGATCTTGGCCTTGAAATACCTTATTATGAAGTACCATATTGAGAAAAATATATGATTAAATCATGTAGATTTAATGGTAAACCAGTAATAGTTGCAACTCAAATGTTAGATTCATTAGAAACAAAAATTCAACCAACAAGAGCAGAAGTTACAGATGTATTTTTTGCGGTTGAAAGAGGAGCTGATTCTACAATGTTATCTGGGGAAACAGCAAATGGTTTATACCCAGTAAATGCTGTTAAAGTAATGTCTACAATTGATAAAAAAGCAGAAGAATTATTTGATTACAAAAGATCATACAATGTTTATTTTCCAAAAACAGAATTTTCAAAAAAATCTTATGGTAATTCAATAGTTGAAATAGCAAGAAAATTATCTCCTGAAAGAGAAATTGAAAACATAAATTTTGATTATGATGCTGTAATTTATTTTGGAAATAGTAAAGAAAAAATAAATGCATTATCTAATATAAGATTATCGGCATGTTTGATAGTAGTAACTGATGATGAAAGATTGAGAAAATATTTTGGAATATATTATGGTGTAATTACTAAATATGTTAAGAATCTTCAAAATATTTTAAATAATAAAGATTCAATAGTTGAAGAGATAAAAAAAGAATTTGATTTTAATAAAAAAATTCTTACTATTATTGAAAAGTAATTATAAAAAAATCAGAATTAATATTCTGATTTTTTTATTTCTTGCTAAATTTCTTAACTAGGTTTTTATAATAGTAGAATAAGACAAGTGATCCTGGAAAGAATATAAAGTATAACAAACAAACATATATTCAACTAGTTGGTTCATCTTTTGTATTTGTAGCAAATCCATATACTGAATATGTTTCATACACACCTTCACTATTTAATTCCCTATAAATAAAAGGAATTGTAATTGCGTAAAATGTATATATTGTTGGATATATCATACCTGAAGCAAATGTTGATCAGAATGATTTGTATTCACCATTTGGTCTAAGTCAAAGTTTTACCAATCCGAAGAATATGAAATATAATGGCATTATTATATGTCATCATACATTACTTGAAATATCATATGCATCTCCTTCATATCCATAACCACCTGAAATTAAAACTAATACAATGTTGTAACCAAAAAATGTAAAAAATATATAAGCCATTGTTGATATTAAAAATTTATTACCTTTAAATATCTGAAAATCTGGATTAAAAAAGTAAAGAATAAAAAAAGCCCCTACAATTCAATTACTTTGAGTAGTAAATCTATCAATTATACCAAATCATACTTTATCTCCTCTATCAGTTAATGCATAATTAATAAAGTCATAACTTGTAAAAAATAATATAATTATTGCATTTAATACGCCAAACAAACAAAGATAATTAACTAAGTCAAAAGTTCTATAATTCTTTTTTAATCTTGTAAAAAAGTTATCTTTATTATTGAAATGTATTTGGTTTGATGAACTGTAATTATTTTTATTAGAGTCTAAATTTTCCATAAGCCCTCCTTCCATAATATCTATATATTATATATTCAATGACTGATTTATTTTAAAAAAAAGATATATTTTATATATCTTTTTAGGAAAACATAGATATTTAATAAATAATCATAATTTTTTTCATTATTTATATTTTTTTTCTTTTTCAATAATAGTTATTGCTTCAGTAGGGCAAACTTCAACAACTATATTATCTTCTTCTCCAAGTAAATCTTCTATTACTTCTGCTTTGAAATTTTCATCATATTTTATTGCTTGATTCGGAGAAGTTACAATACATGCTCCACATGAAATGCATTTATCTTTATTTATAACAATTCTTTTTTTCATATCTTCCTCAACTATTAAAATAAAATATATTTAATTTATGAAATTATACTTTTAAAACTTGGATTAAAAAGATTTTTTATTTTTTTAATAAACATATATAATAATATAATATGCTTTTGGATAATGAAACATGGACAATATAATCCTTATTAAATATGGTGAACTATATATTAAAGGGAAAAATAAAAAAGATTTCATTAATTCTTTAAAAAAAAATATTAGAATAGCATTAAGTGATTTTGAAATTAAAATAAAAACTGAATTTGATAAATTTATTATTATATTTGAGAATCAAAATTATAAAGATGAAATTATAAATATTTTAAAGTATATTCCTGGAATAAGTTTCATAATTCCATGCAAAATAATTATAAGAGATATTGAGCTTTTAAAGAAAAATATTTTAGATGAATTAAATGATAAAGGCAAGTTTAAAATAGAAGTAAATAGAAAAGATAAAAATTATGTTTATGATTCATATTCGCTAAAAAAATTAATAGGAGCATGAATACTTAAAAATAGGAAAGACTATTTGGTTGATGTTCATAATCCAAACACTATAATAAATATTGAAGTAAATAAAAATAATTTTATTTATTACAATAATAAAATAAAAGGAATTTCTGGATTACCTATAGGATTAAATGGAAGGGCTTTAGTATTACTTTCTGGAGGTATTGATTCACCAGTTGCTGGATATCTATTACAAAGAAAAGGTATTTCAGTTGACTACATAACATTTACGACACCTCCTTATACTAGTGAAGAAAGTTTGGATAAAATTAAAAAATTGGTTAAAAAAATAACTTTAAATAATAAAATAAATAACTCATCTTTATATATTGTTAGATTAACAAATATATTGAATGAAATTAACCATATAAAACTTGAAAGTTATAAAATAATTTTATTGAGAAGAATTTTTTTTAAAATAGCATCAAAAGTATCTAAAATTATTAAATCTGATTTTATTGCAACAGGTGATTCTCTTGGTCAAGTCGCTTCTCAGACAATTGAAAGTATTAAATGTTCTTCAAATTCAATTGATGAACAAATTGTGTTAAGACCGCTTATTACTTTTTCTAAAAACGAAATAATAGATATAGCCAAATTTATTGGAACTTATGAAATATCAATTCTTCCATATGAAGATTCATGTAGCATGTTTGTTCCAAAAAATCCAATAATAAAACCAAAAATTAATAAGACATTAGAACTAGAAAAGGAATTAGACTACTTGGATGAACTAATTGAAATTGCTATTAAAGAAATGATAAGGATATAATATGAATTTTGAATTAACAGATGTACAAAAAATAATTTTAAAAAAAATAAAAGCTTACAATAAGATTTCATTATTTTTCCATGAAAGACCAGACTTTGATGCTCTTGGATCTTGTTATGCATTAAAACAATTTATAGATGATAACTTTCCAGGCAAGGATGTGAAGGTAATTGGATTAGATACATTAGATCATGAATACTTGGGTGGTATATTTTCTCCTGATCATGAACCGATTTCTGAATCATTTTTAGATGAATCTCTTGGAATAGTATCTGATACTTCTAATACAGCTAGAGTTTATTCTGGTAAACATGTGTTATGTAAAGAGCTGATTAGAGTTGATCATCATCCAGAAGTTGAAAATTTTGCTTCAACAGAATGAATAGACCCAACATATCCTGCAGCTTGTCAAATGTGAGCTGAATTATTCTTAGCATCAAAGTTAATTTTTTCTGCAACTACTGCTTCATATTTATATGCTGGAATTATTACTGATACTGGTAGATTTTTACACTACAACACATTGCCTTCTACATATCATGTTACTTCTAAATTGGTTTCAACTGGATTTAGTAGAGCTAACATACATAACTCAATTTACACAAAAGATAAAAAAGAAATTTTATTTTCTTCATATGTAATTAAAAAAGCAAAAATTGAAGATATGGTAGCATATGCTTTAATACCAAGAGGTGCTCACAAAAAGTTTGGAATTAACGTTCAGTTTTCAATGGTTCATATTTTAAATGATATTAAAGGCGTTCAAATATGATCTACATTATATTATGATGAAAATGCTCAAGGATGAAAAGGTTCAATAAGAAGTAATGACATTCCAATAAATAATATAGCAGAAATGTTTAATGGTGGTGGTCATAAATTTGCAGCTGGTTTTTCTTTAAATTCTGAGAAAGATTATCCTAAAGTGATTGAAGTATTAAAACAATATGTTAGAGAAATTAGGCAATAAAAAATGAAAAGGTCAATTAAATTATTATTAACTTTATTCTCTATTTCGGTTCTTACATTTTGAATAATAATTTTATTAGTTTTCTTTCAAGAGGGATTTTCTATTAGTGCATTCTATTGAATTTTGCCTATTATTTACTTCATTCAAATAATTCTTTCTTTTATAATCTTCTTTTCAAAAAGAAGATACGAAGTCAAGGCATCTTGACTTTTTATGTTAAATATCCCAATAATAGGACTTGTTTCTTTTTTATTAGTTGGTTTATTGCCATTCGAAATAAAATCAATTGGTAAAATGAGAAAAACTAAAGAAGTTATATATTCTAAAGAGGATTTTTCTTTTTCTAATGAATATTCAATGAAAAATAAATCTGATCCAATGATAACGGCTCTTAATATTTCCAGTTCTGCAATTTATAAAAAAAATAGTTTTAAATTTGTATTACAAAAAGATTTAGTAGAAGAAACTGTAAAATTAATAAGAAAAGCAGAAAAAACAATTAATATAGAATTTTATATATTATCAGATTCTATTTGATTAAATATTTTGACAAATGAATTAGTAAAAAAATCTAAAGAAGGTGTGAAAATAAAAGTTATGTTTGACTATATTGGTTCACATAAAAAAATTAGTAGAAAATTTATTTCTACTCTTAAAAAAAATAACATTGAATACGCAGTATTTAACTCAACAAAATTAATGAAATTTGTTTCAAATACAAATTTTAGAAATCATAGAAAAGGCATAATTATTGATAATAAATATTGTTTAACTGGTGGTTCAAATATTGGTGATGAATACATAAATTTGAGAAAGGGTTATTTTTATTGAAGTGATGTTAATTTTATTATTGAGGGTGAAAGTGTTCATTCTATAAGCTTACAGTTTTATTATGATTGACATAAAGAAACTAACAAAAGAACATATTCTAATACAAATTTAATTAATGAAATTAAAAATTTAAAGAAATATGAAGTTAAAAACTCAAATGAGATAATTCAAATATTACAATCTGAACCATATTCTGAATTTAAAATATTTAAGAATATAATTACAAAATATAATGCTCTTGCTAAAAAAAGAATTTGAATATATACACCATATTTTGCATCAAATATAGATTATATTGAATCTTTAATATCAGCATCTATGTCAGGAGTTGATGTAAGAATTATTTTGCCTGGTAAACCGGACAATAAAAAAATAATTTTATCAATAAATAGATTCTTATATGAAAAGCTTCTAGATTCAAATATAAAAATTTATGAATATAATGGTTTCATACATACAAAAGCAATTATCATTGATGATGATGTTGCTATTTTGGGTAGCAATAATTTAGATATGAGATCTTTATTTATAAATTTTGAGACAGCAATTATTGTTAAATCAGAAAAAATAAATTCTTATTTAGTAAACAATTTTTTATATGATCTTAATAATTCTAAATTTTTTGGCAAAGATGATTTATATGAATTCTATACTCCAAAAGAAAAATTTAAAAGATATTTCATAGATGTTTTTTATGGTGTGTTGTAATTTCAAAAAATGAAGTATAATTTTTATATATTAGATATAAGGATTTTTTATGTACAAAATTTTATTAGCATGTTCAGCTGGAATGTCCACTTCATTATTGGAAGAATCAATTAAGAAGTATGCAAATTCAGTTAATATAGAAGTAGATGTTATTGCAAAAGCTTCAGGAGAAGCAAAGGCTGTAATTGATCAATATGATATCGTTCTTTTAGGACCACAGGTTAAATTTATGGAAGCAAATTTCAAGGAAATAGCAAAGGGAAAACCAGTAGTTGTTATTCCGCCACAAATATATGCAATGGCAAAAGGAGAAGAATGTTTTAAACTTGCTTTAGAACATTTAAAAAAATAAGATATTATGGAAGAAAAATTTGATTACAAAATTCTTGCTGAAAAAGCATTTCAAATAATTACATATGCTGGGATGTCAAAATCTCATGCAATGGAAGCCATTTATGCTGCAAAAGCAAATGACTTTAAAAAAGCAAAAGAAGATATGATTCATGCTGAAAAAACAATGATTGAAGCAGAAAAATTTCATGCTGATTTAGTTCAACATGAAGCTAGAGAAATGAAAAGTATTAATGTTCCATTATTATTAATTCATGCTGAAGACCAATTACTTTCTACACAAACCTTATTATTAATGGCAGAAGAAATAATTGATCTTCATAAAAAAATTTCAGATAAAGAATAGGAATTAAAATGTTAGGAATATCAGTATATCCAGAAAAGGCAAAAAAACAAGAAATAATTAACTACATTAATTTAGCAAATAAGTATGGATTTAAAAGAGTTTTTACTTGTTTACTTTCTGTTAAAGAAACGAAAGAAAAAATTGCAGAAGATTTCAAAGAAATAATATCAGCAGCAAGAAAAAATAATATGGAAGTTATTTTAGATATTGCACCAAATGTTTTTGATGAATTAAAAATTTCATATGAAGATCTTTCATTTTTTCATGAATTAGGTTCAACAGGAATAAGATTAGATATTGGATTTGATGGTCTTAAAGAATCTAAATTAACATTTAATAAGTTTAATTTGGACATAGAAATCAATATGTCTAGTGGAACAAAATATGTTGACAATATAATTTCATTTAAACCAAACAAAAAAAAATTAATAGGATCTCATAATTTTTATCCTATGAGATATTCTGGATTATCTTTAGATCACTTTTTAAAATGTTGTAGACAATTTAAAGAATATGGTTTAAGAACAGCAGCATTTGTAACTTCTCATTCAGCCTTAGATGGTCCTTGACCAATTATGGACGGATTATGTTCTCTTGAAATGCATAGAGATTTACCTATTACTACACAAGTTAAACACTTGATGATGATAGAGGATTTAGATGATATCATTATAGGTAATTCATTCGCATCAGAAGAAGAGTTAAAAGCAATTTCAGAGTTAAAAAACTTTCTTGAATTGGATATAGTTTTTAATAAAGAAGCAACTGAAATAGAAAAACAAATAGTTATTAACGAAGAACATTTTAATAGAGGTGATATTTCTGATTATTTAATAAGATCTACACAATCTAGAATTAAATATAAGGATAATAATTTTGAGCCTTCATTCACTCCAGACTTAATTAAAAAAGGTTATATTACAATTGGAAACAATAATTTTGGTCAATATAAAGGAGAACTTCATTTATCAAAGAAAGATCATTTAAATGATAAAAAAAGAAAAAATGTAGTAGCAAAAATTTCTGATGAAGAAATTTTCTTACTTGACTTAATTCCGCCATGATCTAAATTTGGTTTTAAACAAAAAAAATAATCCTATTCAGGATTATTTTTTAAATGCTTTATTGAATTATTGAATTGTTTCACATTCTTTTTGAAACTCATTTTATAATAAAATAATCCAACTTGATCTTGGAATCCAAAAAAAGTTTTATCTCTAAAAATGACTTGTTTATAATTTATTTTAGATTTAAACATACCCTTTTTAACTTTAAAATACAATCAGTATTGATCCTTGTCTACTTTTCAAGTAATTATTATTTCTTTATCTTCTTTACTATATTTTTCAAATTCATAATTCAAGGTAATATTGTCTTGTTTAAATTTAAATTCTAAACCATCTTCTAAATCTCGCCTAATTCTAAAAGTTTTCTTTATAACATTTGTCATTATTAAAAATAATTCATTTTCATTAATTTTAAATTTCTTAGAAGCATACAATATTTTATTTCTTCTATATTCGTCAATCATTGAATTATAATTATTGCCCGTATGAACATATTTTCCAAATTGATTTGAGTTTGTTTTCATATTATGTTTTTATAACTCCAGTAACTACAAGAGAAAGCATTATTATTGAAATAATAAATATGATAATTCCAAATAAAAAAATTCATTTTAATGATCTATTTAGGAATTCATAGTTTTTATTCAAAACTATTCTTAAAAAATTTCTTATGAATCATATTAGACAAGGTAAAAAAACAGATACCACCATTAATATAACTGATGTTAATATTCAAACGTTTCCTAAATCTGGTTGTTCCATTCTTGAAACTAAACTAACAAATAACATTTTTTCCTTATATATATAATTTTATATAACTATATAGTAATTTTTCTTTTTAATTATGTTATATTATATATAGTATTTTATAAAAACAAAACAAATTTTTGAAATGAATGGAATAAATATGAATCAAAATAAATCTGATTTTAAAACCCAGTTTAAAGGTGGGTGAGATGTCTTTTTAAATAGTATGGGTAAAATTGCCGAGCAAAAACATATGTCTGCTTTAAGAGACGGTTTTGCTTTATTAGTTCCTTTAATTATTGCTGCATCTTTTGGTGTTATTTGCATGACGTTCATTTTTGGTTGATGAGATACTGCATCTACATCAATTCTTGGTTGAATAACTTGAGGTATTGAAGGTCAAATGATCAAAAATTCAAGTGATGTTTGAGTGTTTGCTCCAAACTCAGTTGCTCTCCAAATTAGTACAATAGGTACATTTATATTTTATACAATATGAAAAGGTATATTTAGTTTTTTATCAATATTTATTACACTAACTATTTCTTATTCGTTTGCAAGAATTAAACAAGTTAAAGATCCATTTATTACATCATTAGTTGGTCTTGGTGCATTTATGATTTTATCATATGGAGATACTGGATTGTTTGGTACTACTGGTATGTTAGTTGCAATTGTTTCTGCTCTATTATCTGTAGAATTATTTTCAATGTTTGAAAAAAACAAAAAATTAGAAATAAAAATGCCAGCTGGTGTTCCTCAAGCTGTTTCAAGATCATTCTCTAAACTATTTCCAACTGTTTTTACTTTATTAATTATGATAGGTTTACAAGCTCCTTTTATGATAGCTTTAGGAGTTGGTACAGCTAATGGAGTTGGTGATGCATTTGGTTTCGGACACGCAATTTCATTTGCTATTCAAGCTCCATTCATTGAATTGGCTAATGATACTAGTGCAACTTTAGCTATTGGTTTAGTTTATACTTTTTTCGTTGCTTTCTTATGATTCTTTGGTATTCATGGTTCAAATGTATTATTAGCAATATTTGGTCCATTAACACTTACTTATTTAGAAAGAAATCAACAAATAGTTGCTGGTGATATTATTGGTACACCAAGTGCTATGGCTGATGGTACTTTAGATGCATTTGTTTTCTTTGGTGGTGTTGGTGCTACATTAGCATTCGTTTTAGTAGGTTTATTTATTTCAAAAAGAAAAGAAACAAGAGAGATCTTAAAATTTGGTGGACCTTCAGCAATATTCAATATTAATGAACCATTAATATTTGGTGTTCCTTTAATTCTTAATGTTTCTTATGCAATTCCATTTATTATAATTCAACCAACATTATATGTAATTACATGATTAGCAATCGAAAAATTTGGATTAGTTCCACCAGTTATTGTTAAAATTCCATTTACATCTCCAGTAGGTATTGGTGGGTTCTTAGCTGTTGCAAGTTGAGAAGGTATTATATTATCATTAATGAACTTTACAATCGCTTGTTTAATCTATACTCCTTTTGTCATTTTTGCAAACAATAAAGCAAAAAGAAACAATGAAGAATTAGTTAAAATTGAATATAGAGCAGCTTTTAATAAATTGATTAATAAAAATAGTAAAGGAGCAAAAGATGGCAAAAAATAATAATCAAATAGATTCTAATAAAACAGATAATTTATTTTCAACTAAAGAAGAAGAAATTAAAGAAGTTTTTATAGAAAATAATACAGAAACAGAAGCAAAAATTACTTATTCTAAATATAATAAATTTCTTTTCAAAACTAGAAATAATAACTCTTTTGATAAAAATCATAATTTAATTTATAATTTTTCAAAATTTGGATTAGCTATTGTTCTTACTGTTTTTCTATTAATATCTCTTTGAATGGCTACAATATGACAAAAGGAAACTTTAGCAGGTCTAAATGTTAATATAAATGCAATGAACAATGCTTTAGGTGGTTCTTTAGACAAAACTACTATAGATGCAATGCTTGCAAAAAATATAATGCAGTTTGCAGAATTGAATATAAATTCTGCAATAATTGACTCAATATTAGCAATAGGAATAATTTCTTTATTTGTTTTAATTCCAATTTTAGTTTTTAAAAATGGCACACTATTATCTGTTGTTTCATTATCGTTAGGTTTTATTCTACTTATTACTATAATGTCTTTATTCTTTTATGTAATAAATGAACAAGGTGAATTAGTTGCAATAGCAAGAGAAGGAAACTTTTTAGCAAGTTTAGGTAGTCCTTCAGAAAGTCAAACTATAAGATTAACAGAAATTCTTAATAGAATAATTGCAATAGTAGGATAAATAATTATTTTTAAAATAAATTTTTTAGTAATATTATATAATAAATTGATATAACAAAAAAGGAGTTAAAAAATGCAAACAAAAAAGATAATTATTATAGACCCAATTGGTATCCATGCAAGACCTGCAAGTGTAATTGTAAATGCTGCTTCTAAATTTGTTTCTAAAATAGAATTTAAACACGATGGAAAATTAGCAAATGCAAAATCTATAATCAACTTAATGGCTCTTGGTGTAAAAAAAGATGCTGAAATAGAAATAATAATTGATGGTTCTGATGATGAAGAAGCAATGAAAACTCTTGTTCAAGTAATGGAAAAAGAAAAATTAATTTAAAATTTATATAATATATAAATTTTATTTTTTTTAGTAATTATGACATTTACAAAAGAAGTTAAAGAGGAAATTTCATTACTTGATTTTCCTAATCATTGTGCTAAATATTTATTATCTGCTTATTTAAAAAACTCATTAGAAGTTAGTATTATTAATGGAGAGATTAAATGAGAAATTTTAAGTCAATCTCCATTTATTCTAAGATTTATTTACAAATTATTGATTCAACTTTATGATGTTGATAAAGAGTTTCTATTTTTAAAGAAAAAAATGCCAAAAAATTAGACATTATATAAGATGATAATTAAAGGTAATTTAAATAAGATAGAAAGGGATTTAAAGTTATTTGTTAATGAAACTATTTTTAAAAAGAATTGTTGCTCACGTGCTTATGTTGCAGGATTGTTTTTAAGTGGTGGAAGCGTTAATTCACCAAATAGTAAGACATATCACATTGAATTCAAATTAAAAAATATTGAATTAAAAAATACTTTAGAAAATATTTTCAAAAGCATTAATATTGAATCAAAACTTTTAATTAGAAAAAATAAATATATTTTATATATAAAAAAATCTAGCTATATTTCAGATGTTTTGAAATTTATGAGTGCTCAAGATTCAATGTTTAAATATGAAGATCAGAGAATTTCAAAAGACTTTACTAATCAAGTTCATAGATTGAATAATTTGGATATATCAAATTTAAAAAAAACTGTTAATGCTGCAAATGATCAAATAATATATATTTCATGAATAATAAATAATGAAAAAGAATTTGATAAGTTATCACAAAAAGAAAAAAATTTTTGTAAATTAAGAATGGAAAATAATGATCTCTCTTTAAAAGAAATTTCAGAAGAATATTATCGGAAATATAAAGTTAAGATTTCAAAAGGTTCAATTTTTCATTACATAAAAAAAATAAAAAATATTTATGAAAATAGAATATTATAATATATGAGATTGGACAGAAAATGGCAAATGTTAAATTAATAATTTGTAAAAACGAAAATGAAATAGCTGAATTAGCTTCACAGATTATCGTTGATACAGTGAAAAAAAATAAGAAATCTAATCTTGGACTTGCTACAGGAAGTTCACCTTTAGACACATATAAAAAAATAATAGAAAAATATAATAATGGAGAAATTTCTTTAAAAAATGTAAGAACTTTTAATTTAGATGAGTACTTAGATATAAAAAAAGACGATTATAAAAATTCTTATGCATATTATATGGACGAAAACTTATTTAGTAAAACAGATATAAAGAAAAAAAGGACTTTTTTTCCGACACTTCTTGGTAAAAAACCTAACGATGATTATTCAAAGTTTGAAGATAAAATAAAAAAATATGGAAAAATAGATATTCAATTATTAGGTTTAGGTACTAATGGCCACATTGGTTTTAATGAACCAGATAGTGAAATAAATACAAGAACAAGAATAGTTGATCTTGCGCAAAGCACTATTGAATCTAATTCAAAGTATTTTAAATCAAAAGATGATGTTCCAAAAAAAGCTGTTTCTATGGGATTAGAAACAATACTAGAATCTGAAAAAATTTTACTTATTGCTTTTGGAAAGCAAAAAGCAGATGCAATAAAAGCATTTTTTGAAAAAGAAGAATTTCATAAAGATCTACCTATGTCAGCATTATGAAATCATAAAAATGTTTTAATAATTATTGATGAAGAAGCTGCATCAAAATCAAATAGAAGAAAATTGAATAATTTTTTAATTAAAAATGAATAAAACTTCTTAAATAAGTTTTATTCATTTTTAAAATGTTTTGCTAATAATATTTAATTTTTTATCTAAAATAATTAGTTTTGCTTTAGCACCTTCTTTAATTATTCCATAGTCTTTTATATTAAATTGCTTGCATGTATTATAACTTGTTACTTTAACTATCTCATTAAAAGAACATTTTGTTACTTTTCAGAAATGTTTCACAATATCATTATATTTCATAGTTGATCCTGCTAATGTATTTGAATTAGACAAGTAACATTGATTATTTTTTTTATCAATTTCTAATGATCCAAGATGGTATTTACCATTTTTCAAACCTTTTGGTGATAATGAATCACTTATTATTATTATTCTTTCTGGTTTTGATATTTTATATGTTTCTTTTAATACTGAATCATTTACATGTATTCCATCAGCAATTAATTCAACAAAAGTTTTATTGTTATCTAAGGCATAATTAACAATTCCAGGATTTCTATGATCAAATCCGCTCATTGCATTATATAAATGTGTAAATTGACTACAGCCATTATTAACAGCTTTTTCACATATTTCATAACTAGCATTACTATGACCTATTGAAAAATATATATTCTTTTTATCATTATTTTTTATAACATTCATATTTTCTTTAATTTCAGGTGCAATTGTTATTATTTTTTTAAGATTATTTGTATTATCAATTTCTTTCAAAATCTTTGAATTGATATTTGTAATGAATTTCTCATTATGAGCGCCTTTTTTAGCAAAACTTATAAATGGTCCTTCTATATGCCAACCTAGAACTATTTCATTATCTTTTTTCAAAATATTTCCTAAAGTTAAGATTTTTTTTAAATCTTGAGTTACTGATGTTATAAATACACCACAAACACCTTCTTTTGAAAGTTTTTTTCCTAATGAGTTTAATTCATTAAAATTTTCTTTTGATAAATTATCAAAAGAAACACCATACCCACCATGTGTATGTTGGTCAATAAAACCAGGTAAACAGTAGTTTTTATTTTTATTTTCGTTTTTAGACTTCATAATTATTTTTTTAATTTTTCCATCTTCTATATGGATATCTCCAAAAATAATTCCATCATGATTAACAATGTTAACATCTATAATTTTTTCTATCATAAATCCTATTTCAATATATTTTATTTATTATAATTTGTTATTAATTAAAAATTTAAATTAAATAATTTAATAATACATAAGATATAATTAAAATAGTCATTAATTTAAAAATGATATTTTAATTGAATTGTAGGTAATTATGAATAAAAAAATTGGGCTAATAGTAGATAGTGGAGCTTCACTATATAAAAATGAATTAAAAAATGTTGAAATTATTCCTTTAATAATTAATGAAATTATTGATAAAAGAATAGAAACATATAATGATGGAATAGACTTAAGTAGAGAAGATGTTTATAAAAAGTTATTAAACAAGTCAAAACTTTCAACTTCACAATCTGTTTTTGGCGAATGCTATAACTTAGTTCAAAAAATGTTGAAAAAATATGATGAAATAATGGTATTTCCTCTTTCAAAAGGATTATCTGGAACATACAATACTTGAATTCAAGTTGCTTCTGAATTCGATTCTAATAAAGTTCATATTCTTGATCATTGTGATGTTGCTACAGGTATACAATATGCAATGTTAGAATCGTATGAAAAATATTTAAATGGAGAATCAATTAGTGATATCCAAAAATTTTTAGAAAAAAGAAACACAAAAAGAGAAGCAGTAATTGTAATCAATGATTTGGATCATCTTGTAAGAGGTGGTAGATTATCTGTTATTAAATCAAAAATAGCTAAACTATTGGGTTTAAAAGTTTTAGTTAAATTTAATGGTAAGTTAGATCTTTTGGATAAAACAAAAACTATTCAAAATACAATTGAGAAATCATTAAAAAGTATTGATCAAAATATTAATTTTTGTAAAAATGGTATAAAAAAAATTTTTATTACAACTAATTATATGGACATAAATGATCCGATTGTATTGGAATATAAAAAGCATCTTGAAAATTGATTAAATAGAAATGGTGCTAGTTATGATGAAATAATAGTTGACTACCTTCCTTCAGTAATTTCTATTCATACTGGAATTAACACAATTGGTGTTTGAATTGAATCAAAATAAAAAACTACTTTAAAAGTAGTTTTTTTAATAGGAGTTATATGAAGGTAAAGAAAAAGACTACTTTTTATGTAGTCTATTCAATTTATTAGTTATCTAATTGGTTTAGAGCAGATTCGATTTCTTTCTTTAATGCTTCTAAATCACTTATTAGAGAATCTAAGTTTTTTGTATTATTCATATTCATTCCTTTACATTCATATATACATTAATATTATAAATTATAAAAAAAACAAAATCAATAGCTAGACGAAAAATAAATTATTTTACTGACTGAAATGCAGTAATATATGCTATAGACTTAGAAGCTTCAACACTAGCCCCTCTACTTAGATCATTCATAGGTTTATTCAAACCAATAACAACGGGTCCTATAGCTACTACATCATCACAAAGTCTTTCCATAATTTTGTACCCTATATTTGCAGAATCTAGATTTGGAAAAATAAATAAATTTGCATCTTTATCTCATTTAATTGATTTAACTTTTTTATTTCTAACATTCTTATTAATTGCAGCATCAAATTGAATTTCACCAAAAAATTCAATATTTTTTATTTTTTTATTTTTAATTAAATTGTAAGCTTCTCTTACTTTATCAACAGACTCTCCAGTTCCACTTCCATTTGTAGAATATGAAAGTAATGCTGTAGTAATTTTTTTATTTAAAATTTTATTTGAAAATTTTGCACTTTCTATTGCAATTGAAGCTAATTCTTTTGAATTAGGATTTAAATTTAATGAAACATCAGCAAACATTAATATGTCATTGCTTTTTTCCATAAACATTATACTACTAACAAGTTCCGCCTTTTTGTTTTTTCCAATAACTTGTAAAGCAGCTCTTAATGTATCTTTAGTTGTATATTCAATTCCACAAACAACACCATCAACTTTTTTTCTATGTAATAACAATGCAGAAAAATAATTTGGTTTTAAAGAAAGTTTTTTTGCTTCATCCATACTTAGATTTTTATGTTTTCTAATTTCATACAATGTTTTTGCATAAGAATCAATTTTTATATCACTCATTATTATTTGTTCAATATTTTTAATAGATTTTATATTATTATTTTTTTCAAATAATAATACTGGTTCAACAATACCTTCTTTTTTTAATTGAATTGCTGCTTCTTGAATAGTTTTATTTCAGCCTTCAGTAAAAAGAATTTTTGCTTTCACTTTTTTAGATTTTAAATCTTTGCTTAATTTTGTAATAAATTTTGCCATAAATAACCTTTTTAATTAATATATAATTATTTTACATTTATTTAGGAATTAATATGAAGAAAATTGGTTTGTTTCCAGGAACCTTTAATAATTTACATGAAGGTCATATTCATATAATTAAAAAGTCATTAAAAATTTTTGATAAAGTTTATATAGTAGTTGCTAAAAATGAATTT
>JBOFGT010000032.1:0-6125 GCA_051649265.1 Mycoplasmoidaceae bacterium | reverse complement strand
AATTAGAATTTAAAAAAAATCAGAAAAGTTAAAAAATTTTTATTATTTTCTTATTTATAATTTTTACAATTAATATAAATGTAGCATTCATTTATTTTTTGAATATTATTTTTTTAAAACTATAAAATATTTTTTTAATGTATTATTTAATTAGTTATTTTATTGAGGAATTTATGAATCAAGCAAGAATTAAATCGATTATAGAAAAACTATCTACTAAGGAATTTCACAATAAAGAATCAATAAAGTTTTGTCTTCTTGGTATTTTTTCATCTCTTCCTAATTTTATAAATTCATCACCAACATGTATTGATGATATTAAATATTTAGTTAAAGGAGCTAATGTTTATAAATATGATATTGATAAAAATGAAACTGTTAAAGATTCAATAGTTAAATTCAAAAGAAACTGAGAAGAAATAATTAATGCAAATATCATAATAATTAATAACTTTACAAGATTACCAGATATTATGATTCCTCTTAAAGCATTACTTCAAGAAGAAAACAGAAATTTATTTTCAATTATTGCAATTGATGAACAGGGTTTTAATGTTACAAAAGATTACGATATTTTTAAAAATTTTTCACTAAAAACAAAAATTGATTTTTTTACATACAATGATCAAATTACAAAACTTGTGAATGATAGTAAACATAATAAATTATATTTACCTATTGAAGAATCATTTTCAAAAGAGGAATTAAGATATTCAATTAATAGTGTTAAAAAAGTAGCTGTTACAGAAGAAGTTATGATTGCATTGAAAATGATATTTTCTAAGCTAGAAACATATAATGAAAATAAATCAGAATTTGATGAAGACATAATTTTAGAAAAAGACCGTTGAAAAGAATATATTTCAATTTTAAAAGCAAGTGCTTTTTTAAATGGAAGAGCTACTGTGAATTTATCAGATCTTTTTCTTTTAAAAAAAATGATTTGATCTCAAAAACGTCAAATATCTTACATTAATAATGTTCTTTTTGAAGTGATAAATTCTATGGTAAATTCTAGCTGTAAAAATTTAAAAAAATATAGTATGGAAATGGTTAATTTATTAATTGAAATGACTAGAAGTTTTAAGTTAATGAAAAAGAATAATGACAACTCAATTAGAAATACAGATTTAATTGAATGAAATTCTTCTTTTGATAAAATTAGAAAAAATATAGTTGAGATAAAATATTATGCAAGAGATTTTTTTGACTCGGAAAATTTTTTTAATAATATTTTTGTTGATGAAGATGATAAGGAAAACTTTTTAAGTATTTTTAAAATTGATGATAAATTAATTTTTGAATGATACACTAAACTAAAAACGATAATTAACTATATCAACAATGAAAAGACATTAAGTCTATAATATGCAAGCATTAAGAGAAATAATTAATTTTAATAAATCTGTTGTCTATTTAGATATTGAAGCAACAAGAACCAAAAATGAGCACAATCTTTTGCAACTTTCAGCAATAGTAGTTAACAATGGTACAATTGTAGATGAATTCAATATGTGATCAAATCCCAATTGCAATATATCTAAACATGTTCTTACTCTTCTTAATAAGGAAAAGAATTTTTTTTTAAGTCAAAGATCTAATTTTTATTTATTAAAAGAATTTATTAAATTTTCTTCTAAATATGATCAATTTATTTGTTTTGGATCTTATGATCAAGAAATAATTAATTATCAGTATTCTAAAATTAAAAAAAAGCCAATTTATTTAATTGATATTCAATCTAATTTTTTTGATAAGCTATTAAAAAATAATAATATATCATTATCACTTAGTTTATTGGCTGAAGCTCTATCAATAAATAATACTCAAAAGAAAGAACATGATGCTCTTCTTGACGCAAAAATGCTTTTTAAAGTAGTTAACTACTCTTTAGAAATTGATAACATTGAAAATCTTAAAAAAATGATTTATGGTGAGCTTATTAAACCTAAAAAAAAAGTTTATAGAAAAAATTCATCTAAACAAACTAAAAAGCCTCTTTCATTGTCTAAAGATTGAGACTATGTCTATTTTGATTTAAGAATCAATAAGGAAAATATAGATAATTTAACTAAAGAAAAATATGTTTCAAATATAAACTTCACTGCTAAGAAATTTTCAAACAAAGGCATTTTATTGAAAGAATTAATTAAAAATATTTCATTTGAAAAAGATGAACAAGACATTTTACAAAAAAACCTTAATTGACTATATAAAAAATTTCAAGACATATATTTTGAAAATTCAATAATAATTATTAACAAAAATTTTAACTTATTTACAAAATACTATGAATCAATAAACAAATTTTTGCCATCATACTATTATATTTATTATGAAAATCTATCCTTATATATTTCAGAAGTTTTAAAAATAAATAACAGCGACTTTATAAATGATAATAATTTAATGAATAAACTAATATCAATAATAAGACCAAAATGAAATAAAGAAATTATTTTAAATAAGGGTGTTAAGTAAAAAACCTTAACACTTTTTTTGTTTTTGTATTATAATTTCTTTGGTTTTAAAAAAGGAGAAAAAATGGTTAAAATAAGATTAACAAGAATGGGTAGACATAAATTACCATATTATAGAATAGTTGCTGTTGACTCAAGAACTAGAAGAGATGGTGCATTTATTGAATTATTAGGTCACTATGAACCATTTAGCGGAAAGGTTGATTTTAAAAAAGAATTAATCTTTAAATGATTAAATGCTGGTGCACAACCTTCAGAAACAATTTTAGCAATACTGAAAGATAAGGGTTTATGAAAAGAATACCAAGATTCAAAAATTACAAAAGCAAAACCTAATAAAAAAAGAAAATTATCTGCAGCTAGAAAGTCAAAAAAAGTTGAAGCAAAAAAACCTAAAGTAGTAGTTAAGAAAACAACTAAAAAAGTTGAAGAAATTAAGTCTGAAGAAGTTAAAGTGAAAACTGAAGTTGAAAACATTCCTTCAGTAGAATCAACTGAAAACAAAAGCGAATAATTTTAATCGTGAGAATAACTATATTAACATTGTTTCCTAGTGTAATAAATGAATATATAAATTCATCAATAATTAAAAGAGCTATTGATAATGATAATTGCATGATTGAAGTTATCAATTTCAGAGACTTTTCAAAAAACAAGCATAAAAAAGTAGATGATTATCAATTTGGAGGTGGTGGAGGAATGGTCCTTTTACTACAACCAATAGTAGATGCAATTAATTTTTATAAAAAGGAAAATTCAAAAGTAATTCTATTAACTCCAAGTGGCAAAAGATATGAAACTTCTTTTGCAAAAAAACTTGCATTAGAAAAACACTTAATTCTTATAGCAGGTCATTATGAAGGATTTGATGAAAGATTAAACAATTACATTGATGAAGAAATATCAATTGGAGATTATGTATTAACTGGAGGAGAATTACCTGCGCTTATAATTGTGGATTCAATAGTTAGATTAATACCTAATGTAATAAGCCAAAAAAGTTTAATTTCAGAGTCATTCGAAGATAATTTATTAGATTATCCAATTTATACAAAACCAATTAATTTTGAAGGTTATAAAGTACCTGATATTTTAGTTAGTGGAAATCATAAATCAATTGAAAAATTTAGATATGAATCTAAATTAGAAAAAACAAAATTAAATAGATATGATTTATACAAAGAACATATCAAAAACAAGAAAGGAATTAATAATGAATAATTATAAAAAAATAAATAAACAAGAGTTAATTAGTGAAATCGAAAGCTTACAATTAAAAAAAGATGTTCCTAATTTTGGCCCTGGTGATACTATTGCTGTTTACAACATAATCAAAGAAGAAACAAAATCAAGAGTTCAAAAATTTGAGGGTGTTGTTTTAAGAAGAAGAGGTAAGGGTTTATCTGAGAGTTTTAACATTAGAAAAGAAAGTAATGGAATATGAGTAGAAGAAATATTACAAATACATTCTCCTTTAATTGAAAAAATTGAAATTGTTAAAAAAGGCAAGGTAAGAAGAGCTTACATTTCTTACATGAGAGAAAGATCTGGAAAATCTGCCAGAATTAAAGAAAAGAAATAATTTTATTTTATGGCTACTTCAAAATTTAAAAAATATTCTAGACCTGATAGCACAAAATATGTGAATACAAATTTTCTACATCCATTAGGTCCATTAACTTATGTTTTTTTGAAAAAGGATTTGTGATGAAGATATACAATTGCTGTTATAGTAGGAATACTTTCTGCTCTTGCTTCTATTTTTTTGGTTAGAAATATGGGTCTGTATACATTTGGACTTTCAGGTATATTTCAAGGTGTAGCAAGAATTGTTAAAGTAACTTCTTCAAAATATATTACAGACCCACAAACCATAGAAAACATATACAATATTATATTTTATGGATTGTATTTATTAGCCAATATTCCTTTAATAATTTTTTCATATTTTAAATTAGGAAAAAGATTTACACATTTATCAACAATAGTAATTGTTTTGGGTAACGTAATTCCAATACTACTTGGTTTCATTCCTGGTATAAATGATATTTATTTATTTGGACGTATTGAATCAAATCAAAGTCTACAAGATAATGGTGTGCAATTATTAACATTTTTTGGTGATGACTTAAATAAATTTGGGCCGCTAATGATTTATTCGCTTGTTAATGGAATATTAACTGGAGGATATATAGCCTTAATATTGGCTGTAAGCGGTTCTACTGGTGGACTTGATTTTATCTCATTCTTTTATTCAAAAAAAAAAGGAAAACCAATTGGAACAATTCTTGCTTACTTTAATTTAGTTTCAGTTTTTGTTTCAATCATTATTGGTTCTTATATTGCTTCTGGTATAACAAATTTCAGTTGAATCAGTAATGATCCTAATGCAAATTTAGATTTTGCTCCTTCTCCTTTTTCGTACGAAACATTTTTTTCACAAAATTTAGTCGCATCAATTACAATGTCAATAATTTCATCATTAACTTTATATTTTTTATTCCCTAAAGATAAAAAAGTAAAAATAACAATTTATAGTAATAAAATTAATGAAATAAGGGATTATTTTTATGCAGAAAAATTTAATCATGCATTAACAATTAATAAAAATATTGGTGGTTATTCTCTTGAAGAAAAACAAAGTATTGAAATAGTATGTTTATATATGGAAATTCCTATATTATTAGATTGAATAAAAAGAGTAGATGAGAAAGCATTTACAACAATATCTTCTTTACTAGGTATTAATGGAATGTTAAGTGTCGAAGATTCTATAGATTAGACTGGAAAAAAAATGAATAATAAAAATATTGAAAATAATAATTTAAATAAAACAGAAGAAAAAATTCAAACCAATGGTAGTGCTAGTTCTAACTTTGAAAAAAAATTTTTTAAGTCTTCTACTTTAAGATTATCAAAACTGTATTCTATCACAAGCAAAAAACAAAAATATTTATTGGTTGTTTTAATTGGTATGATAATTGGTTTTTTAACTCTTATTTTTCTTAGAAATACTGGATTATATTCAATGGGTGTTACTGCGATAACGCAAGGTTTATCAAGAATAATTACTTCAATAATGTATATTAATAAAGTTGATCAAGACATAGTTGATATTGTTTCTGATTTAACCTTTTGGTTCTTTATTTTAATTGTTAATTTACCATTATTATTTTTTGCAAAAAAACACATTGGAAATCAATTCACATTCCTGACACTTGCATATCTTTTAACAGCTTCAATTTTTCCATTTTTAATTTCACTTATTCCTGGAATTCAAAATATATTATTATTTGGAGATATTAGATCTATGGAGTTAACAAACCTACCTCCAAATATTACATTATTGACTTGAGGTTCATTAGATTCTGGAAAAGTAATTTCACTATTTTTCTACTCATTAGCATTTCCATTTTTAAGTGTATTACTTTACACAATAGTTTATGTTATTGGTGGATCTACTGGCGGTAGTGATATTATCTCAATTTACTATTTAAAAATATAGTTAAAATCATTAGGTAAAATCTTAATAGTAATTAATTTCTTTTGTGTTATTACTGGATCATTTATAGGATCTTACATATCAATTGGAATACTTGAAAATGATTGACATTATCAAAACTTTTTTTCTCCAAACTTAGTTTG
>JBOFGT010000031.1:0-6107 GCA_051649265.1 Mycoplasmoidaceae bacterium | reverse complement strand
TAGTTGAACCATCATCAATTACTAAGATTTGTAAAAGATTAGTATCATAGTTTTGATTTAATAAGGATTCCAAACATTTTGATATATATTTTTCAACATTAAAACAAGGTATTATTATTGTAAAACTTTTATGCATTTTCATCCTCAATAAATAGGAAATCAATTTTTAAATTTGTATTTGATATATTTTTAAGTCTATCTTTTTTTATTGTGATTGATAAACTTATATTTGGACTAATTTTTGAAAAAGAACTTACAAAAGAAGAAATCATTTTTTCATCAAAAAATCTTAAGTTAAAATCAATAAAAAGTGTATTAGGGAATAATTTGAAGAAATCATTCATATTTGTAAATGGTTCTAAAGAAAATCCCAAAATAATAATATCGTTTTGTTTTAAAAATGATGATATCTCATCTAAACAGTCATCTTGATTTATTTTAAGCAAAAAGAATATGTTTCTTTTCATTTTTAATTTATTCTTATTTTTTTTAATAAAATTAAAATCAACTATAAACATGTTTTGGCTTCTTTGTCATCTTGAATAGCCTAAGAAATTTTTAATTTTATAACATCCATAAAAAAAACTTTTTTTATTTTTTATTTCATTGATATAGCAAACTTTTTTTACTTCATTAAGTAGTACATAATTTTTAAAACTATTTAATATATAAAAATAAAGTAGAGATTTTCATCAAGTCTTTGAAAAAGAAATTTCATAATTATAATAATGAATTAATGAAATAATTTTATTTCTCAAAATAGACCTAAGAACATAATTAGTTGTTAAACTTTTTATTAATAAATCATAACCTGTTAAAATTGGAAAAAAAGATCCATTAATTGATCTTATTATTTTTTTATCGCTATTAAACTTTTCCTTTTCAAATGAATTAAGTAAGCTCCTTAAGGCAAAATAGAAATCATTCATCTTTTGTGTATCTCTTGTTTGAAAATGTGACATGTTATCTTTATTATAAATTCCTCTATTATAGTGATAAGTAATTTTTGGAATTTCCTTAAAACTTTGAGATTTTAAAAATATTAATGTTGCTACAGAAATATCTTCAAAATATTTTAATTGCTCATTAAAAAAAATATTTAAAGATAAGAAAAATTCTCTTTTAATAATGTACCCTCAAAGAAGGCACATATTTGATTTTACAAAATCATATTTAGTCATATTTTTATGGTAAATTCATGTTGGTATAAAAGGAAATGCAATAGATAATTTTAACGAAAAATTATAAAATTGTTTTGCCCTACCAATGACTATATCAGTCATACCTTCATTAGAATTTAAAACTAAATTTTCAATTGTTTTTGAAGGTATTGTATCATCAGCATCCAAGAAAAAAAAATAATGTCCATTAGCTAATGAAACAAGTCTATTTCTAGTAGCACTTACACCTTTATTATCTTGATGATATATTTTTATTCTCTCATCTTTTTTTTCAAGTTCATCTAGAATATCAATTGATGAATCAGTAGATCCATCATTTACAATTATTATCTCAATATTCTTATGTGTTTGATGTATGCAACTATTTATAGATCTTTTTAAAAATCTGGCTGCATTATATGATGGAATTAATATAGATACAAGGATATCTCTTGACATAAATAACCTTTAATTTTTTTTCAATTTTTATATTTATTATACTATATTATAATAATATTATTATATTGTATATATTGAGTAATATTCTAAAAGGAGAGTAGTTTTGAAGCAATTTGACGAAGATAGAGTGGAGGAATTTGATTTTATTGTTGGAAAAAAAATTTTCCCATTTGTTAAGGTGAATCCAATAAAAAAAAGTAGTACTGCAGTGTTATGTTCTTTTGGCTTAAATGGTAGTGCAAAATTTATAAAATATTTAAATTATCCTTGTTTTGATAATGTTGATTTCATTTGTTATGATCAAAGAGCGCAATCAAAAAATAAATTGAAACCATCGATGTGACATACAACATACATCAATGATATGAATTTAGTTATTAATGAATATTTAAAACAAAATCCAAATATTAAAAAGCTATATATAATTGGAGAATCTTGAGGAGCATCAATAGCTTTTTTATATAAAAAGAAATATCCCAAAAATATTGACGGAGTATTGGGTTGAAATATGCCATATGAAGTTATAGACACTTCAAAAAAGCAAAGAAATAATACAATATTAAAATTTAAAGTAGCTTTAACATTGTTTACTGGAATTAATACAAACGGAGCTACTATTTTATCTCACGATACTACAAATAACAAGGCAATTCAAAAATTAATTCTTAGTTCTAGAAACAAATTAATAAGCAACAAAGTCATTATTGCTTCTTGAAGAAGTTTTAAAAGAGCATGAAGATATTTTTTAAAAAATCCAGATGAGAATTTTGTATATATTCAAACAGGTGAAGATAATATGAAATCGAAACGTTTATTTAAAGATGGTAAAAAATATAAAAATGTAATCATGTATGAAAAAGGAACACATTTATTAAGTTTTGATATTAATGTTGCAGACAAATTATTTGATGAAATAAAAGAATTCATAAACAAGTAAATTATTATTTATAATTAGATTTTAGAGGTTATATATGGCTTACAAAACAAATACAGAAAGAATGTGACAACAAGCTAACAAATGTAATTGTGGCAAGCAAGATTGCAATGAAAGAAATCATAGATTATGTAGTAGATGTAATAAAAAAATGTTATATGGTTCTCATTTCAGTATTGAAAAATTAAATAAAAGTGAATTTGCATGAAATGTTGACTTAATTGTTCCTAAATCAGAAGGTGGAAACACTAAAATAAATAATCTGATTGCTGTTCACATTAAATGTAACAACTCTAGAAATAAGAAAGATTGATCTAATGAATATTAAATAAACAATGATAAACATTGTTTATTTTTCTTTATATTTATTTTATAATAATAAATGAAAATATATGAAAGGAAAAATATGAAACCATTAAAAATAGTGTCATTAATATTAATGTTAATACCTTTTGTTTCGTTATTAGGATTTATTCTTTACTTCTTAAGTGAAAAACCATCAGGTGTAGAATTAATTATTTGTATTCTTACAATACCGTTTGGGTTCTTTGCTGGTATATTCTTATGACTAAATGCTCTTGGAGTAATTAAACTTTAAGATAATATGCAAAAGGAAATTATAATTATTGGAGCTGGATTAGCTGGTTGTACAATAGCAAGATTATTAGCTGACAATAATCATAAAATTAGAATCTTTGAAGAAAAAAATCATAAAGGTGGAAACCTATATGATTTTTATAATAATAATGGCATTTTGATTCATAAATATGGCCCACATATTTTCCATACATCATATGAAGATGTTTGAAAATTTGTAAATAGATTTTCAAAATTTAACAATTATAAAAATCAAGTTCTTGTAAAATTAAAAAAAAAATCAATTAAACTTCCAATTAACCTTGATGGAATAAAGGAATTATTTCCAAAAGAATTTGAAATCTTTAATAGAGAGATTAGAGATAAAAAATTAAAGGGTGGATCTGTTTCTATTTTAAATTTATTAAATTCATTAGAAACAAAAGAAGCCAAAAAAATAGTTAATTATGTTTATGAAAATGTCTATGCAAGATACACTGCAAAAATGTGAGGCAAAAAAATTGATCAATTACCTAAATTTATTTTAGAAAGAGTTAAGATAAATTTGAATAAAGATTGAAATTATTTCCCACTAGATAAGTATCAAGGGTTACCAATAGATGGCTATACAAAGATGCTTGAAAATATGGTAAATGATAAAAAAATCACAATTAAATATAATAAAAATATTATCGATGAATTAGTAATTAAAAAAAATAAAATATATTTTCAAGGAAAAGAAGTAATTGTTTTTTATACTGGAATGATAGATAGATTATTTAATTTCAAATATGGAGAGTTAGAATATAGATCTCTTAATATAAAATTTGAAAACCATAATGTAACTTCATTCCAAGATACAGCTGTAGTTAATTATCCATTACATAAAACAATGACAAGAATAACTGAATATAAGAAAATGACCTTTCAAAATAGAAAAGGTATAACTACTATTTCAAAAGAATATCCTGGCAAGTATGACAAAGATGATAAAATATTTAATACACCTTTTTATCCAATTAATGATGATAAGAATCAAAAAATGCTAAATAAATATTTAAATAAAGCTAATAAAATTGAAAACCTTTATTTAGCTGGTAGATTGGCAGAATATAAATATTATGATATGGACGACATCATATTTGAATGCATTAAAAATTACAAAGAATTTTAAAGTTCTTTGTAATTTTTAATAAATTTAACACTATTCTTTGTAAACTTCTTTTCAGGTATTTTATGGTGATTTCTACATGTAACTGTATACGATTCAGTATTTCCAATTAAAACAATAGGCGAATTATATGAAGCTGGTTCATCATCAATTTTTCTTTGGGTGCATGTTCCTGGTGCACCACATTCAGTACATATTGCTGATAGTTTAGTAACATGTTCTGCCATTGAAGCTAATGCACTTACAATAGGGAATGGATTATTTCTAAAATCATTGTCTAAACCAGCAGCATAAACAATTATTCCTTTTTTAGCTAATACTTCAATCACTTCTAAAATCTTTGGATCAGCAAATTGAATTTCATCAATTGCAACTACTTGTGGGTGATTGACATTTTTTAGTAGCTCTTCAAATATTTCAAATGGATCACTAAATTCAATTGCATTCATTTTTTTACCATTTCTAGATTTAATGTAAGATTTATTTCTAGAATCAATTTTTGGTTTAAAAAGAAGACATTCAACATCAGCATATTCTAATCTTTTAATCCTTCTTAATAATTCCTCTGACTTACCTGCAAACATTGGTCCACATATTAGTTCAATTCAACCATATTCCCTATGAAAAGCATTAAATTTTGCCATAATGTATATCTCCCCTATTATTTTTAGCTATTTATTTATTTTAAAATGACAAATGTCACCATCTTGTATTTGATATGTTTTACCAACTATCTTAGCTCTACCTAATTCCCTTATTTTATTCTCATCTTTGTAAATTATCATATCATCATATTTGATAATTTCTGCTCTAATAAACAACTTTTCAAAGTCCGTATGTATAACACTTGCACATTTTGGAGCAAAATCAGATATATAAAAAGGTCATCCTCTTACTTCTATTTTACCCATTGTAAAGAATGTTCCTAAATTTAAAATGCTATAAGCACTTCTAACTATTTCATTTAAACCTGAATCTTTTAAATTAAACTCTTCTAAAAATGATTTTTTTTCTTCTTCTGGAAGTAATGAGATCTCATGCTCCATTTTAGAACAAATTGGGATAATAGTTTTGTTCTTTAAATGATTTTTTAGTTTTAGATAATTTTTATTAATTTCTGGATTACTAATATCATCTTCATCTATATTAGCAATATAGATAACAGGTTTAATTGTTAACAAATTTAAAGATTTAACTAATGGTAAATCTTCTTCACCTATTTCCATATTGCAAAGTAATTTATCTTGAGATAAAAAATCAAATAATGATTCATATAAAGCAAGTTCCTTAGCAGCATTTTTGTCACCAGACTTAGCCTTATTTTTGATTTTATCAATTCGATTTTTAATTAATTCTAAATCTGAATATATTAATTCTAAGTTAATTATTTCTAAATCAGTTATTGGATCAACAACATTATTTACATGAGTAATATCTTTATTTGAAAAACATCTAATAACATGACAAATAGCATCTAATTCTCTAATGTTTTGTAAAAATTTATTTCCTAAACCTTCACCCTTTGAAGCACCTTTAACTAATCCAGCAATATCTACAAATTTAAAATTAGTATAGATTGTTTTTTCTGGTTTAACTATTTCTGCTAAACTATCTAACCTTCTATCAACAACATTTACTAAAGCGATGTTTGGTTCAATTGTTGCAAAAGGATAATTTGCAGCCTCAACTTTTGAATTTGTAATAGCATTAAATAGTGTTGATTTCCCAACATTAGGTAAACCTATAATTCCAGCTGATAGAAGCATATTTTAATTAAGCCTTATCTTTTGAACCGAATAGTATAATT
>JBOFGT010000030.1:0-1939 GCA_051649265.1 Mycoplasmoidaceae bacterium | reverse complement strand
TTAAAATTTTTATCAATACTAAAAAGTGCATTTAATTAAAAAAAAATGTAAATTAAAAAAAGTGCATATGCACTTTTTTAATTAATTATCATGAATTATTTCATATATTTTAAAATAATAAATTATGAAATATATTGTTCTAAATTAGTAGGATTAAGATGTGCGTCACCTAAAGAACCAACTTTAATTATATTATCTACTGAAGTTCATCCATCATTAAATGTTACTATTAATTCAGGGCCAATAATTTCTTCACCTGCTTTAATTTTAGTTTCAGTATTAAAAGTTACACTTTTAATAACATCAATTCCTAAATATGGTTTATTATTAGAATCAGTGAAATTTAAATTGTCCTTAATTAATTTTAATTGATCATCTTTTAAGGTTACACCAATTTCTCATGTTTTTGCAAGAGCTTCTTGAGCAGCAAAATTATCTAGTGCTTGTATTTCGTTTTTAAGTGCTTCTGTAATAATAGTTTGCGTTTCATTTAAAACAGATGGTTTAACTTTTAATGAAACGTCATTTGTAGTTTCTTCTGAAGAAGCAGAGCAACTAACAATCGGTAATGTAATAGCTAAAGCTGACCCAGTTATTAAAGTTCTAATAAACTTATTTTAATTTTTTTATTCATATTTTTCCTTTTATTGAATATCTATAATATTTATATACATATATCATATAATTTTTTCACAAATTAATACTTTAATAGTTTTGTAATTAATATTACTTTTTTTATTATATTTCGTGTTTATTACTAAATATATTTAGTAACGGGAATTAAAAAAAGTGCAAATGCACTTTTTTATTAATTTTAAACTTTAAAAACTAAAAGATTATTTTTCAGGTGTTGGTGCTGGAGGAGTTTTACCTAAAGTTCCAACATCAAGTGTAAGATCTAATTTGTATCCAGATTTAAAATGAACTTTTAATGTAGGCCCATTAATTTCTGTATCATCTTCAGCAGGAATTTCAGTAGCAGTAGCAAAAATTACTTTTTCAATAGCATCAGCACCTAAAACATCTTTACCATCAGCAGTAAATTTTATAGCGTCTGTAATTATTTTTAATTGTTCTTTAGACAATTCTGTATCAACTTTTCATGTTGCTGCAAGTTCTACTTTAGCTTCTCTAGTTGTAGCAGCTTCCATTGCAGCTTTTAAATTTGTAGTTATAGCAGCCTCAGTTGCTGTTTTTGAAGCAGCATCAACAGTTAAAACAACATCTACCGTTTCTTCAGCAGAACCAGAACAGCTAACCATTGGTAAAGTAATAGCTAAAGCTGAACCAGCAATTAAAGTTCCTAATAAACTTAATTTAATTTTTTTATTCATATTTTTTCCTTATTAATATAATATATATATATTATATATTAGCAACATTACTAATATACTATTTAATTATACCAAATAATTTATATATATTAAACATTATTTAGTAATTATTTATTTTTATAATAAAAAAAAAATTAATTTTGAATCTAATAATTTTTATAATATATTTACTTTTTAAGATAAAAATAAAAGATTAATTAAGCAATTTAATTTATTTGCTTTCAATAAATTTAATTATTGTTTTATAGTAAAGCTCTTCATTTTCGGCAAATAGTCCATGGCCAACATTATCCATTTTAACAACAGTAAGGTTTTTTATTCTGTGCTTTAAGTGAATGGCAGAATTATTAGCATCAACTAATTTATCTTTTGTTCCGACTATTAATAAAGCAGGAATATCAATAGAAGCATAAGCTTTTTCAATTTCTAAAAATAAAGATGGTTTCATTAATTCTCATTGAATATCTTTAATATATTGATTATTACTATTAATAAAATATCAATACTTTCTAGTAAAGTCATATTTTGCATCTAATTTAGGAACAATAATTTCTGGTTCATTAAAAGCAATTTTATGTAATTCCATTAATCCTTTATAGCTTTTT
>JBOFGT010000029.1:0-4436 GCA_051649265.1 Mycoplasmoidaceae bacterium | reverse complement strand
AGCCATATTTTGTACTTCAGAGAAGCGTTGATTATTTATCTATGTTACCATCGATTTTATAGATTCATTTATCCTAAAAAAGTTCCCCTACCAAATTTGGGTTTCTATCTTATGAAGTTTACCGCGTTTCACTTTATAATTTTCATTATAACTTCGTCACTGTGGCACTTTATGAAATCAGCACCATATTTTTTAAAAAACTTAGGCCATCGTTCGTTGTTACTTTTAAAAGTACTGAGTTTTATTTTTTATATACTCACATAAACACTACTAACATCTCAGTTAGTGATAGTATGGACTTTCCTCTACACAATCTTGTGCAGCAATCAACCTTTACTAACCAATAATATTATATATTAGTCAAATATAAATTAAAGATATTTGTTCAATTTATATATTGAATTCATTTTTTTAAAACATCTTTTACGATACTTAATTATTTTATTATCTTGTTTTGCAACAAATGTCCATTGATAAGCAAAACATGTAGCTATAAAAATAAAATCCTTTAAAATATCTAATTCTATATTTTCAATATTTTTTTGAATAAATATTATTCATTTATTTCTAATATTGTTTTCTCTTATAAAATTTGCTACATCAAAATAATTATAATTTATTCTAGATCATTCAAAATCAATGAAAATTATTTCATTACCATTGAAAAGAATATTTTTTCTTGATAAATCATTATGAGATAATACTTTCTTTTGATTTTTATATTTATTTACTAATGCTATATATGTTTCTTTAATTTTATAATCAAAATTTTTGGTTTGTTCAATATATTTAAAATAGTCATGAAATAATATATCACCATTATCTACTATTGTTTTTGAATGAAGTTCATTAATTTTTTCACAAATCAATTTTAATTTTTTCTTTTTATTGAAAAATAATGATAAAGTTTTTCCATCAATTCATTTCTTAATAAAATTTCCTTTTTCATCATAATATATAATATTTTCCTCTTTGATAAATTTTAAAATTCTTAATTCGTTTCTTCTATCAACTACTTCATTCAATCCAGAAAATCTTATTTGTCATTTTAAATTATCAGTAGTAATTAAAAAAAATGACTTATTAGTGAAGCCATGATGTATTTCTTTAATTGATTTAATATCATCTTTTACATAATTAGTATTTTTAGTAAAAAAAAGAATTACATCATATTTAATCATTTTATTTTCTTTCAAGGGGTATTGATAAGTATGAATCATTTTCATTAAAAGTAAAATTTTCATATGAGTGATGAGCAATTTTACCATTAATAATTGTAATTATTGGCACACCTCATAATCTTTTGCCTTCATGTGGAGTTCATTTAGCATTCGAAACAATATCATTGTTGGTAATGTATCAAAATCTTTCTGGATCAATTACTGTTAAATCAGCATAATAACCTACTTCAATTTTTCCTCTTCTATCAATCTCTAAAATTTCACTTATATTTTCGCATAAAACTTTGGATAAAATATCAGTTCTAATATTAGAGAATCAAGCTAATTCAAACATTAATGGAACTAAAGTTTCAGATGAAGGGACACCTATCTTATTTAATTCATACTTTTCTCATAACATATATGGAGAATGATTTGAGTAAACAATGTCAATAAAACCTCTTTTAAGTGAATCAATGAAGAATTGAACATTAGTAATATTGCTATAACCAGAACGAATTGAAAGTCTCTTCTCATCTATACAATTTGTTATCATTTCTTTATAAATAAAAAATAGGTTAACATCAAATGCAATATAAAAATTGAATCCTTCTGATTTGAAGTTATTAATTCTTAAAATTTCATTTGGAGTATTTATGTCATAAAAGCAAATTTTATAATTATTTTTTGGAACATATTTTAAGAAGTGATTAATTCCAGGATCCTTCATTGATACAAAAAGAACTTTTGATTGATTTTGAATTTCGAATATTCTTGATTGAAATCATTTTCAATATTCAATATCATCTTCTTTTACATTAATGGATCCAATACTTAATGTATTAAACATAAAGTTATTTTTATCGCTATAGTCATTAAAAAAATCTATAATAGATGACTCACCTAAATTTATAATTGAATTTTCATTTATAAATTTCATATCATAATTATTTTTAAGTTCCAAATTATTTTCAATATTAATTAGCGAAGTTATTCCACCCTTTAAAAAAGATTTAGATTCATTTGAAATTTTTTCTATATCATCAAATGTATTAAAAATATTTTGAGTTAAATCGATAATACCAGGAAAAACCAACTTTCTTTCTAAATCAAATTCAATATCTGATTTAACTCTAATTATATTTGAAGAAATTTCTACAAAAATATTATCCTCAATTAAAATATTAACTTTTTTATAGTTTGGTAGTGTACAGTTTTTTAATAAAATTTTCATAGTTTTTAACCTTTTTCTTTTATAGTATTATAAAAAAGTGTAATTATCAAGTATTAATAAAAAAATATTATTTTTATTAAAAAAAATTGTTTAAATATATAATATATTTGTTTAATCATAATATTATTATGCAGATGTAGTTTAATGGTAGAACACAACCTTGCCAAGGTTGATACGCGGGTTCGATTCCCGTCATCTGCTCCATTTAATGTAAAATAAAAAAAATAGTTAAAACTGTTTTTTTTATTTTTTATATTTTAATATTTAATTTTTTTAAAAAATCATCAACCAATTTATTAACTTCTTCTTCAGTTCCGCATTTTAGAGCTTTATCTGCTAATTCTACACAATCAGAATGTTTTATTTTTGAAATTAAGTATTTTGCCTTAGGAATTGATGATGCAGACATCGATAGTGCGTCTAGTCCTGTTTTACCTAAACCTAGCAGTAATGGAATTGATTTTACATCTCCTGCCATTTCACCACACATAGCTGCTCATTTATTGTGTTTTTTAGCACCAAGAATTGTAGAATTAATCAATCTTAATAATGATGGATTATTTGGTTGGTATAAGTATTTAATTTTTTCAGACATTCTATCTACAGCAAAGGAATATTGAATTAGATCATTAGTTCCAATTGAAAAAAAATCAGCATGTTCAGCAAACTTATCAGCAAGCATAGCAGCAGAAGGAATTTCTATCATCATTCCTATTTCAATTTCATCAGAAACTTTATGTCCTTCTTTTTTTAACTCTTCAATTCACTTTAATGTATAACTCTTAGCTTTAACAAATTCATCAATTGTTGCTATCATCGGAAACATTATACCTAATTTACCATGTATTGATGCTCTTGCAAGTGCTCTAATTTGAGTTTTAAATATTTCGATATTATCTAAACAAAATCTAATTGCTCTATATCCTAAGAATGGATTTTCTTCTTTAGCAAATTTATAGTATTTTAGATTTTTATCACCACCAATATCAAGAGTTCTAACAACAATTAATTGTTCTTTATTTTTAGATAAAACATATTTATATGATTCATATTGTTCATCTTCTGTTGGTCACTTGTCATTATCCATATATAAGAATTCACTTCTATATAATCCAACACCTTCAGCGCCAAAACTTTCTAAATTATCAGAATCTTCAGGGGTTCCGATATTAGCTTCAACTAAAACTGAATGACCATCTAAAGTAATTGCTTTTTTATCTTTGTATTTAATTAGCTCTTTATTAAAAGTTTCAAAAGCACTTTTTTATCTTTTCATTCTTGTAAATTTACTGGATTTATCTCAACTATTCCATCATCACCCTCAATAGCAATAATGTCATTTTCATCTACAACTTCAGTTATATTTTTCAAACCTAAAATAGCTGGAATACCTAATGTTCTTGCCATTATGGCAGCATGAGAAGTTCTTCCCCCAATATTAGTTAAAAAGCCTTTTACAAAATCTTTATTTAAAATAGCTGTTTCAGATGGAGTTAAATCATCTGCAACTATAATAACTTCTTCTTTTATAGACATTAAATCATGAATTTGAATACCAAAAAAATTATATAGTACTCTATTTTTAACATCTAAAACATCGCTTGCTCTTTCTTTAAAATAAGCATCATCCATACTATTAAAAATATTGTAAATATTAGAAAAAACTTTATCGATAATGTAAGCACCATTTTTCTTTTCATTTTCTAAAATATTATTAATTTCATTTAAAATTTCTGGATCATCCAAAATTTGAATATGTGCATCAAATACACTTGCTTTATCTTCCCCTATTTTTTTAATTGAAATTTGTTTTATTTCATTTATTTGTTTTTTAGATTTTTCTAGAGAATCATTAATTAAATTTAGTTCGTTTTTAACGTCTTTTGTTAATTCTTCAGTTATGTTTAACTTTTCTTTTTTTATAATAAAAGGTTTTGCAAAAGATATTCCTGAACTTGCTCCAACACCTATTAATTTTTTCATAATAATATCCTTTTATATTAATAATACAAATATAATTTTATACTAAAAAATATTTTATT
>JBOFGT010000028.1:0-1586 GCA_051649265.1 Mycoplasmoidaceae bacterium | reverse complement strand
TTCAAAGGGTAAAAGCGGAGTTAAAATTCCTTGCAAATCTGGCGAAACTTCTTTTCCAATTACTCAACTATCTAAAACCAATTTTTGAGCTGTCCTGCTGTTTGCATTTGAAATAAGTGGTTTAAGAACAGAAGTAGTTGCAAAACTAACTATATATTCATCAGAACTATAAAATTTAAAGTCAGCTAAAGCTTCGCTTAAATAATCAACATCAATTAAAATTTCTTTTTCTGAAGTGTAACCTTTTTTAAGATTAACTTTTAATTTAGGTCCAAAAATAGGACCGCCATTATCAGGAATTTTAATAATACTATTAAAAGTTACACTTTCAATGGCAATAAGACCATAAACTATATTACCATCTTCATCAGTAAAATTTAAAACATTTTTAATTGATTTTATATAATCAGAAGGTATTTCATTATCTAATTTTCATTTACCTATAATATTTTTTTGAGCTTGTTTTGTTTTCGCAAAAAGTAATTCATCTCTTAAAAATTCAGTAACTGTCTTAGAAGCGGTAATTAATTCATCAGAATTTGGATTTAATATAGAATTTTTACTTACATTGTTTTCACTAGATGTAGAACAACTAACTATTGGTAAAGCAATAAATAATGTTGAGCTAGCAATTAATGTTCCTAAAATACTTAATTTTAATTTTTTGTTCATAATTTACCCCTTTTATAAAAATCTAATTTATATAAATATTATAACTTTTTTTTGCAATATGAAAATATATTATCTATTAAAAATATGATATGTATCTAAATAATTAAAAAATTTTAATATTTATTTTTTTACTTACTTTTATATTTAATTATCATTCTTTTATACATTAGTAAAATCAAAAATAACAATCAATTGTTAGTTTTTTAAATTCAAATTATAAATTTTTAATAAGATATCAACTATTAAAAATAACACTATTTATCATTAAATAAAAGTAAAAAAAGCATATTCTCTTTTTAATTAATTATCATTAAATTAATAAATATATTTTAAAAGAATAGCCTATAAAATATATTGATTAGGAGTAGTAATTAGAACTAAGCCAATATAAAGTAATCAACTTTAATTATATTGTCCAATTAAACTCATCAATCATTAAATATTACTATTAATCCAGGCACAAGAATTTCTTTGCAGGCCTTAATTTTGGTTTTAGTATTTAAAAGTTACACTTTTAATAAAATCATAAAATTAAAATGGTTAATTATTATAATCCACAGAATTTAAAGTATCCTTAGTTAATTTTAATTGTTCATAATTTAAACTTGAACCAATTTCTCATGTTTTTATAATTTTGTCTTAATCACTTTTAAATATTAGCTTCTATTTCTTCTGAAAAAGATGGTTTGATTTTTTCTTAATATATAAAGAAGATGCATAGGCATTTTTTATTATTTAAAATTATATAAGCTAACTATTATTTTTAAAAATTTTGTTAATTTTAATTTATATAAAATTAAATTAATTTTAGAATTATAAAAATTTTGTTAAGAATAAATGCAAATCCTTTAAAAAGGTATTTCTAATTTTAATAGATAATACATTTTATTATTAGATTATATTTTTTTATAATT
>JBOFGT010000027.1:0-2092 GCA_051649265.1 Mycoplasmoidaceae bacterium | reverse complement strand
ATTGGCGCGCAAGTTCTCTTTGAGCTTCAAAATTATTAAGATCTTGCATTTGTTTTAAGATAAAAAGCCTAATTTCCCTTCTAGCACTTGATTCATTAATGCTTGTTAGTAATATAGGTTTGATTGGATCAATAGTTTCACTAAATAAACTACAGCTAACTATTGGTGTTGTAATTGCTAAAGAAGATGTTGCTAACAACGCACCCATAAAACTTAATTTCAATCTTTTATTCATATATTTGCCTTTTTATTTAATTTTAAATAATTTTTTAAATTACTTATAATAAATTGATAATTGGATTTTTAAATAAAAATTTTATTAATGCTTATTTTAAAAAATTAATATATGAAATATATTAATTTTTATGATTAACTGTTTCTATTTTTTTATAATGTCGCAATTGCAAATTATTTTGCTTAATTTTTCGTTACAATCAAAGCCTTGAAAAGTAACATATAGCCCATTAATATATAAATTTATTATTTCAGCAAATGGCTTAACTTTTTCAGGTTCTTCAAAAATTTTAAAGGTTGAGTGGGCTAAAATATCTGCATACTGAATTGGCAAAGATTTTTTTGAGTCAAGAAGTTCAACATAACTTATTCTAATATTATTAAAACCTAAATATTGTATATTTTTATTATATTTACATTGTCTATTATTTAACTCTCTTTTTATTGATTCTGCTTCTAAACCCGGCTCTTTATCTAAGAACATGTTTATATCTGAAAAATTAGGTATTGCTTTTTTTCATGAGCTTTTTTAATAATTGTTGATATCATTCATAATTTTTTATAAAATTCTTCTCTAGAAGATATTCTAGTATCTTCATATTTTGATTTATTTTTGCATCAAATTACTGAACCAACTAAGGTAGCCTCTTTGCCAGATTCAATCATGGATTCTATTTGATATTTCTCAATAGGAAAATAGCTTTTCCTATTTAATTTATTTAAAATTTTTTGTCCTTTAATTTCTTCTTCCCCTTCTAAAATAAGAGCATTTCTAAAATGAGAAAAAACTTCTTCAAATTTTCTTTTCTGAATTTTATTTAGCAAAACAAAAGAGTAAACAACATGATTATCTTTAGGATTTTTGAATTTGCCAGAATCATCGATATACAAATAATATTCATTTTTCATATTTATTTTTCCTTTTCTATATATTTATATATCATTTTTGCTGCCTTTGGAAAAATATTAATTTTGAATTGATATTTTTATAAAGCTTGAACCAGAACCAATCAAAATAATAAATTTACTATTATTTTTTTCTTCGATAAATTTGTTTTTTAAACTTTTATTTATATTGAAGCATGATTCTTGAAGATCGTTTATTAATAAATCATATTTTTTAATCTTTAAAAAAAACATTTGAAAAAAAAAGTTTCTAAATATATTGGAATTCTCATTAATATAAAAATTGTCATAAACATCTTTTGTTGATATTTCTATATCATTAAAAATAATTTCATAACTTATTTTAGGTTTCTTTTTTTTAATTATTTTATTACCATATTCAGAAACATAAGCACATTCAAATCCCGAAAGAAAAAATGGTATATCAGATCCTATTTCTATAAATGATTCATAGTCATTTTTATAATTAATATTATTTGAATCTAAAATATATTTAGCAACATATGCAGCATTAGAAGAAGAACCACCAATACCAGATCCAATAGGAATTTTTTTATTAATTCTTATATCAAAATTAATGTCAATATAGTATTTTTCTTTAATAAATAAAAGAATTCTATTAACATTGCAATTGTTAATAGATATTTTTTTATTTTCTTTAAAATAATTTATTTTTAATGAATCAGATTTATTAATTTCTATTTCATCATAGATATCTCTATTTAAAAGAAATAATGATTTTATTTTATGGAGATTTTTATATTTCTTATTACTAACAATTAAAAATAAATTAACTTTTGAATATGATTTAATTAACACTTTTACTTTTATGCCTTATTTTTTAAAGATAAAAAAGCATAACTATCTGTTCCAGAAGAAATAGTTGATTGATGTTCATTTAAATTAAGCTCTAATTCAATAACATCTTCTTTCTTTAATTTAATTTTTAAAG
>JBOFGT010000026.1:0-1502 GCA_051649265.1 Mycoplasmoidaceae bacterium | reverse complement strand
TTTTCTTTTAAGCGTTTAACATATCTGTTAAGCCTTAAATTTTGTATTGAACGAGAGTTTTTGCCAATAAAAATTAGAAATGAAATAACAGCTTTTCTCAAAATAGATGATTTTTATATTGTCAAAAAAGATATCTATTCTTTTATATCTTTGATTTGTTCTGAATATACAACTCATAAAATGGCATCTATTTTCTCATTTTATTTCGCTTTTAAAGCTAATGAAAATGAACTTAAAATTGCTGATTTAAATGAACAAAATTTCTATCGATATAAACCAGCTCATTTTGAAAATGATTTTTTTAAGGCTATTATAACTCTTTTAAAAAATACAAGTTTCAAAAACCTTTGTGTTAATTCTATACCTGAGCTTATTACAATAGTTGATACAATATATTACTCTCATAGAAAATTTGAAAAAGAGGAACTTAGAAAATCTGCGCAATTGAGACCTATTTTTGCTAAGTATCTCGGTGATCACGTTTATAAAAATAATAATTTTTATACAATTCTAAATCCATGGATTTATTATACAAATTTAAGATCGCGTTTCAATATTGAAGATTCAGCTTTTTTAAGATTAAATTTACAACACATCCATAACTCGAATGTTTTGACTTTAACAAAAGAGATTAACTCTATCATTCCAAACTTTACTATATTTGAAACTTTATCTGTTTGGTACCAACTATCTGAATTTGAAGATAATAGTGTAAAAAATATTTTTATTTTTAGAGATTTAAATATAAATATTGTCCCAATAATAGTTAATGAGATTTATAAAAAACATAATATAAAAATTTCTGACTTTATCAATATACGATTTTTAAACAAATACCTTAAAGAAAATGTAGTTGATACTATTATAACTGTTGAAAACATTAAACTTTACGATAGTAAATTAAATGTTAAAAATCTTTTTTTCCCAATTCCAAATTATAAAAAAATAAATTCTTAACAAAAAACGTATGAATTTTTATTTCAATTAAATAATTCATACGTTTTTTTTATTTCAAAAAAAAGGAAAAATAACGTATGTTCCGTAAAAATTTTCGATGTTAAAAACGGTTTCATGATTTAAATGGGGAGACAATATGAATAAAAATCTAAAAACAACTGAACAATTTATTAAAGTTTCAGATGATAGAATTCTTGAGATGTATAGAGCATTAAAACCTTATCATTCAACTAAAGATGAACTTTTATCTCTAGCTTATGAATTTGAAACTTTATACGGCGCTATAGAAAATGCCAATTTTATTCGTTCTTTAATTGAGATCTATGAAAGAAAAGGATTTTTTAAAAAAAATTATAAATAAAATAAAAGATTCCTAAACTCACATCTAGAGAATAAGAATCTTTAAATATTTATAATTTTTTTAAATTTTTTAAAAGAAAAAATTTTAAATCTATAAAGTTACTTTCTAATGGAAAACTACTAATTTTATAAACTGGTGTCTCTAAAGTTTCATTTATATTTCCACTAGTTATAATTAAATCATA
>JBOFGT010000025.1:0-3501 GCA_051649265.1 Mycoplasmoidaceae bacterium | reverse complement strand
GTAAATAAAAACACTATCCCAAATGATAGTGAATCTCCTTTTGTTACAAGCGGAATTAGATTAGGTACTCCAGCTATGACAACTAGAGGATTTAAAGAAAAAGAATTTATTGAACTCTCAAGAATTATTCATGAAGCCTTAAATAATCATAGCAATGAAAAATCATTAAATATATTAAGAAATGATGTAAGTAAACTTTTGGATAAATTTAATATAATTGATAAAAAAAAATAGCATAAGCTATTTTTTTATTACTCATTAACTTGAATTTTAAGATCTTCTTTTTCTTTTTTAATGTTGTTTGCATTGCTATCAATAATTTCATTTTTAATTACAACAATATTATTGTTTTTAAATGCCATAATGTTTATTGCAAGTGCAATTATAAATGCAATTACAAATATAACAATAAATGTTATTAGCAATGGAAATCATCCTGAAAATGTTGGGATATAATATACTCCAAATACAGACACAAGACAAAATAAAAATGAAAAGCTTACGATAATTAAAGAAATTACACTAATCAAAGTGCATTTTTTTGGGTTAGCTAATAACTGTTTCATATAAAGGCGCCTTTGTTTTTTTAAAAAAATGGCGCACCAGATAGGACTTGAACCCATAACCTTTTGGTCCGAAGCCAAACGCTCTATCCATTGAGCTACTGATGCACACTTCTATTTTAATATATAAAAATTGTTTTAAAACAATTATATTATTAATTTCTACTAAATATTAAAACAAGTTGTAATATTCTATATACAATTGAAAGTAAATTAATTAGTAGTATAAATCCAAAGAAAATACTATATTTTTTTCTTAGATCATCATTGTTTGTTAAAAATTTATCCATATTTTGGATTAATCATAATGAATAAGCTAAATAACCAACACTTATTAAACCTCCAACAATTGTTGAAATTATCAATATGTTAAAGTAAGTACTATTAGAACTTCCTATTATAAATCATGAAGATAAAGAGATGATTAAACCTCCAAATAAATAAACAAAAAAAGAAACAAATAATATTTTTCCTAAGTTCATTGCAGCTTTAAAGCTCATAAGTTTAGAAACAATAAATGTACCTAAGAATATAAAGCCTGTCATCCCAAATGCAATCATAATTTGTTCCATCTCAAGGGCTAAGAAGATACTCCCAAATCCTATACCATTTGCAATACAATATATTGTGACAACAGAAAACATAAAAAAGTCAGATGCTTTTTCAATTCTAAATTGTCAAACAATTGATAGTATTACACTAATAAAAATAAGTGGTGCTCCAAGATAATATAAAACATCTCCAGTAACTGAATTTTGTCTAAATAAATAAGCTGTTAAAAATCCAAGTAAGGCAGTAAAAACAAAACCTATACCTGCAACAAATAATGCATTTGATAACATTGATACTTGTCTTTTTGAATATACTTTATTTTTAGATTGTTGATTATTTGCTGTTTGGTAATTTGACATATTTTCCCCTCCTTATATAAATTTATTATACAAATATTATACATCTTATTCAAAAAATATTTTTTGGAAAATTTACAAATTTAAATATATAATTAATTATTAAATACTAATTTAATTATAGGAAAAATATGAAAAAGAAAATAAAAAAAAGCAACCTAAAATACATGCTAATTGGTTTAACAGGCGTTTTACCTTTAGTTGCTGTCCCGTTTTTAGGACTTTTCCCTCATAATAATAATATTTCTGTTAACACAGTTAATACTAGATCATTTAATACAAAAGATATTGATATATCTCCAAACATTGATGGATTAGCAAAAGATAAATTTCAAAATGCAATTTATCGAGATGCATATGAAAAAGCTACATATGATCCAGACAGTATATTGGTATATTCTATTTATTGATTTTCTGTGTTTCATAGATTTGGACTTGTTTCTCATATATTATCAGTTTTATCTATTAACCCAAATCAAAAAATATATTTAATGGAAACTTCAGGAATAAATGATTACTCTCCATTGTTAGCATATGATAAAGATACTGGTAAAAGAAAATACCCAAATGTACAAATATTTGAATCTGCTCCAGGATTTGATAGTACAGATGGAGTTTGATTATTATCAAATAGATTTATAACTCCAATTGACTTTTTTAATAAAATTTATGAACAAAATCCAAATAATCCTAGAATACATGCATATTTTGCTGATTTTACAGCTGCTTTTGTTATCAAAAATTTTTTTAATGGTTCTAATATACCATTATTAAAAAAGAACATATATGATTTCTGAGGGTTGTTTAATAAATTTGAATCATTTAATGTTTTTGCAGATGGTCATGATTCAAAACAATTTTTTGAAACAGATTTTTACAACTTCTTGACAAAGGCAGGTATTGGTGAATACATAAATGATCCTGAAAGTGAATTTAATGGAGAGTATAAGGAAGCAGCAAAGTTTAGAAAAGAATTTTTAGAAAGCCAAAAAAAGAACGAGAATTTTTCTCATAGATTTTTAGAAAAAAATAATGCAATTTTGTATGTTATTTCTTTAATTATTACAAAAGATTTTAACAACGATAATTATTATCCGAAATGGGAAGGAGACAAGCCCATTTCTTACCCTGATTCAAAATTTTTCTTTCCAACAACTGAATTCATTGATGATGTTAATAGAGAAAATTCTACATTTTTACAAACCAATGATGGTGATTATCTAAATCCTTATAATTCATATGAAGCTGACCTTTTAGAATCGTTTGAATATTTAGATGAAGAAAAATTTAGTGAATTATCAGCAATTCTGAAAGCAAAAAATATTTTAGATGATCCTACTCTTTCACAAGGGATGAATGATAAATTAAATGTTGTTTATTCAGGAACTTTGTTATGAAATAATCATAATATATCACCTGAAGAACAAAGTGATGTAAGAAAATCAGAATTAAATAATTTAAGAGCTATAGAAAAAATTACTAAGAATGAAAATCCTGGAAAAGATATTCAAATCATTTATAAAGGTCATCCAAGAGATAAGGATATTGCTACAATTTCAAATGCATTTCAAGTAGCTGCTAATGATCTTAATTTAAAACCTGAAGATGTTCCAGAATTAAAAATTGTTGATCCTTTAATTCCTTATGAATTGTATTTATTTAGTGGAATATTTGATTCAGATCTATCTGTTGGAAAAGAGGTAAAACTTTATTCTGCTTTTTCAACAATAATATGATTCTTATATGCTGATGGTAGAGTTGATGATATTATTAAAATTTCAGTAACTGAAGAAGACAAAAAATGACTTGAAAATATTTATGGTTTAGAGTCAAATATATTTAATGCTAAGGGCGAAACAGGTAATAAAAAACTTATTACTACAGAAGAACTTTTAGAACAAGCAGGAATAAAATAAAATGAATAAAGTTAATGTTGTAATTGAGATTCCAAAAGATTCTAAAATAAAGTATGAATATGATCGAAAAACAAACCAAATAATAGTTGATCGAATATTATATGGTTCTAGCTC
>JBOFGT010000024.1:0-2186 GCA_051649265.1 Mycoplasmoidaceae bacterium | reverse complement strand
TTAGAACAATAGTTTATCCAAATTGAAATACAACTGTTGATGATTTTTTTCAAAATAATATAGCTGATGATAGAAATAAATTTTTATTTATTTATTACTTTGATATAGTTTTCATAAATGTTTTTTGCCCTATGATTGCTGTGATTTTGCTTTTTAAAAAAAATACTAGTTATTTTTTAAAAAATAAGTTTTGAATATTATTGTATTTTTATCCTGGTAGAATTATTATTTCACAAATCCTTTTTTATACAAATATTGATATCAATTCTTTAAACTTAATCGCTAGTGTAATAATTCCAATTATTATATTAATAATTTATTTTATTAAAAATTATGATTTTTTAAATCAATTTAAAACATTTTTTAATAAAAGAAATATTAAATTTTTTACTTTGATATCAGTAATTGGAGTAATTTCGTTTATATTAGCTTTTTCAATTCTTGGGGGAATAACTCTTGGTATTGGTGGAGGCCAATCTGATAATGAATCTAACATTCAAAATTCATTGAATAGTCCATATGCAATTACAGTTATGTTTTTTGTCATTGTTATTGTTGCTCCACTAATAGAAGAATTTGTTTTTAGAAGTGCTATTGCAGAAGTTACTTCTAATAAATGATGAGCATGACCAATATCAACTATTTTCTTCGCATTTGTTCATATATCAAGTTCTGGAGATTGAATCAATATATTGGCTTATATACCTATGGGACTAATAAGTGGTTTTTTTTATTATAAGTTTAGGAATATTACCTTTCCTATTTTGCTTCATTTCGGAAATAATTTGATTGCTTTTATAGGATACTTTATTTAAAACATAATAATAGTTTTTATTTATTAGATAAAAAATATTTATTGATATGTATTTTCAATTTAAATTTAATTCTTGGAAGTTAATTTTTATCTTCTAGAAGGTGGTGTTGGTCTAGGTGATTTTGGAGTTCTTGAAGAATTTGGTCTTTCTAAAGTTGGAGAAGGACTTAATCTTTTCATTTCTGGATTAGAAGGTAATTCAGAGAAAGGCGCTTTTCTAGGTTCTTTTAAAATAGTTCGTGGAGGTTGAACCTTTTGTTCTTCGATATTATCTTCTTGTAAAACAATTTCTGGTGATTGATAAGGCTTTTCAAGATTTTCTTGTACATGTGTTGATGGTAAAACAATTAATGAAGATTGAGGACCAGAATTTATAGGAGGAGAGTTTTTATTTTTTCTATTTCATAATAAGATAATTAATAAAATGATTAAAATTATTAAAAATATACCTCCACCAATTGAACCAGCAATTATTGGAACTAAATTGTTTTCTTCTGTGACAAATTCAAAACCAATAATTTTATAATTTTTTGTTTTACCATTAATAATATATCCATTTGTGTCATATTCTTTTTCAAAAAATATGTCAAAGGATACAAATCAATCAGCTGAATTAGATGATTCTTCATTAGGCAATATATTAGAAAATATAGGTGATGTTCCAGGGACTGCATTCTCAATAGTAATATAATCTATTATATTACTATAATTAATAGATGATGGTAGGACATCAACATATGGGCCCTTTCCAGGAATTACTATAGTACCAGTATCTGGAATTAATTTGAAACCTTTAAATATAATAGGTATCTCTAATGGTGGATCACTAGCAACTGAAGGTAGACCGTTGTTGTTAGGGTTATAGTATGAACCAGGAGAAATTGTTGTAACAACTGTTAATTCACCAATTAAAGGTTTTTGATCTTGAATAGAATATGCAACAGCATCACTTTGAGAGTTTGGAATTAAATCTTTTACTTCTATAAAATTTGGAGCATCTTTAGAACTAAAATCTCAGACTGTTTTATCTGATGGAATAGTTGCAGAACTTTTGATAACGCTTGTACCACTCATTTTTTTAAAACCTGATACATTTGTACTAATTTTTTTAGAACTATTTGTAAATATACCATCGTTATTAAAATGAGGGTTTATATCTACACTTATTGTGGCAGTGCCGGCAGCATTGTTTTGATTTGTGATTGTTCAATTATTAATTGTAGCACCCTCAGGTGCTGCAATAACATTCATATAATCTGATACATTGCTAGGATTTAATTCAGAAGGTAAATTATCTAAAATTGAATTTTTATGACTAATTGATGTTGCTGAATCACTTTTAATATTTAAATCTATAATTCTAAAGGGAATT
>JBOFGT010000023.1:0-16505 GCA_051649265.1 Mycoplasmoidaceae bacterium | reverse complement strand
TTGTATTTTTATGCTTATGGCTATATTTATATTAACTGGTGTAATTATAGCTTGTCTTTTAATAATTTTTATTTAGGGTCTTTATGAATTACAAAGGTATGGTAATCGGTGCTGGTCATGCAGGTTTAGAAGCAGCATTCGCTTTTGCTAACAAAAAAATGCATGTTGCATTAGTTTTGATGGATGAAAAATTAATTGCAAATATGCCTTGCAATCCATCTATTGGTGGACCAGCTAAAGGAATTGTTACAAGAGAAATTGATGCATTAGGTGGAATGCAAGGAATTGCAGCTGATGCTTGCCAATTACAAATGAAACTTTTAAATAGTTCAAAAGGTGCTGGAGTTAGAGCTTTGAGAGCTCAAATAGATAAAATTGAATATCATAATTTTTTTAAAAAATTAATAGATGAAAATGAATACATTGATTTAATCATTGGGGAAGCTGAAGGAATTTTAATTAAAAATAATCAAGCAATAGGTTTAAAAATAAATAATAATAAATACCTATCAGATACTGTTATTATTGCAACAGGTACTTTTTTAGATTCAAAAATATTTATTGGTAATGAAAACAAGCAAGAAGGCCCAGATGGTTTTTCTTCTTCTACAAAACTTGCTAAAAATATTAAAGAAATTGGATTTGAAACTGTTAGATTAAAAACAGGAACTCCTCCTAGATTAAACAAGCATTCATTAGATTATTCGCAATTTAAAATAGAGCCAGGGACTGATGGTAAATATTGTTTTTCTCATTTTAATTGTAAATTTATTGATATTAAAGATCAAGAAGTTTGCTACTTAGTTCATACAAATTTAAATACTCATGAGATTATTAAAAACAATTTAAAAGAATCGCCGATGTATGGTGGAAAAATTATTGGTGTTGGTCCTAGGTATTGCCCTAGTATTGAAGATAAAGTAGTAAGATTTCATGACAAGGAAAGACATCAAATATTTATTGAACCCGAGTCTAAACAATTAGACACAGTTTATTTAGCAGGAATTTCTTCTTCTTTGCCTAAAAATGTTCAAGAACAAATGATTCATTCAATTAAAGGTATGGAAAATGCTGAATTTATTAAATATGCCTATGCTATTGAATATGATTCAATTAAACCAGAACAACTACATGCATCTTTAGAAAGCAAAAAAATAAGTAACTTATTTTTTGCAGGTCAAATAAATGGTACAAGCGGATATGAAGAAGCTGCTGGTCAAGGCTTAATTGCAGGGATTAACGCAATTTTAAAAATTGAAAATAAAGAGCCTTTAATTTTATCAAGATCAGAAGCTTACATTGGTGTTATGATTGACGATATTGTAACAAAAGAAATATCTGAGCCATACAGACTTTTAACAAGTAGAGCAGAGCATCGTTTAGAATTGAGAAATGACAATGCAGACGAAAGACTTATAAAATATGGTTATGAAATTGGCTTAATTCCAGAAGAAAAATATAATATTTTTAATGAAAATATGAGTAAGTTAAATAAAAATATTGAAATGCTTAAAACTAAATTCACATCAGAAGTTAAAAGTTTGAAAAACACATATAAGAAATCAAACATAAGCTTATATGAACTAATTAAAAGACCAGATTTTGCTTATGAAGATCTAAAACAATATATTGATGCATATGAGTTAAATGATTTTTGACAAGAAAAAATAAACATTAAAATTAAATATGATGGATATATTAAAAATCAGAAAAATTTAATTCAAGATTATGAAAAATTATCAAGAACAAAATTAAGTATCAATATTGATTACAGACAAATAAATAATTTGTCACTAGAGGCAATTGATAAATTAAATAAATTTAAACCAACTGATTTAGGACAAGCTTCTAGAATATCTGGAGTAACATTTAATGATTTGATAAATATCAAATTTTTCTTAAAAGGAAATAATAATGAATAAGGAAGATTTTAAAAAGGAAATTCTTAATCATTTTAAATGTAATGAAAACATATTTGAAAAAATTGAATTATATAAGGGAATTTTGATTGAAAACAATAAAAAATATAATTTAACTAGATTAGAAGAAGAAAATAAAATATATTTGAATTATTTTTTTGAATCTATTATAGTTTATAAAGACATCTTAGAAAACAAGGATTGCAAACTTTTAGATATTGGTTCTGGTTCTGGAATTCCAGGAGTTCTAATTAAACTTTTTTATCCAAAAATAAAAGTAACAATAATTGAATCAAATAATAAAAAATGCGATTTCATGAATTTTCTTATTTCTAAGCTAGAACTTCAAAAAATTAATATTATTTGCAAAAGAGCAGAAATTATAAACGAAAATGAAAGGGAAACTTTTGACTATGTAACATCAAGAGCAGTTGCTAGTTTAAAAGCATTAATTGAAATATCTATTCCTTATTTAAAAATTAATGGTTTTTTAATTGAACCAAAATCAAAAAACATTGATAATGAATTATTTGAATCAAAAGAAATCATAAAAAAATTAAATTTAAATTATATAAATAATTTAAATTACAATTTTTTTCATCGAGAACACAATATTGTTATTTTTGAAAAAACAGAGAAAACCAGTATTGAATTTCCTAGAATGTGGAAGGATATTATTAAGTAATGAATAAAATAACTATTGTTGAATCTAAAAATGAAATATATCGATATATATATTCTTTACATTTTGCTAAAATAATTATCAAGAAGAAAATGAGAGTTTTAATTCTTGACACAAATCAAATTAGTAATTTTTTAGATTTTCCTAAGTCATCTTTTAATTTAAAAATAATTAAAGATGAAGAGCCATATAAATTAAAAATAAATACCATAACTAAGAACACTGATTTACTAAAAATGCCTAATGAAATTTTTTTGGATGAAGAATTAAGTGAAAAATCAATTAGCAAATTTAATACCTTTTTTGACTACTTAATTGAACAATATGATCACATTATTTGCACATCATTTATTACTGAAAATTTTCTATCAAAAATAATTGTTAAATATTCTTCAACCATTATTGATATTAAAGATGTTGAAGAATTAGATGAAGAAAAAATTATAGCAAAAGTAAAACTAATAAAAAATAATGATATTAACTACAAAATAGTTTTAAAAAATTTTGATCATAAAGACATTGAAAAAAATAAAAAATTCTTATACTTTAATAAATTCTTTAATAATGTAATTGCTAAACAAGATATTTTTTTCAAAGAATATAATAACAATATATCATTTATTAATCCAAAAATATATGACAGAAAAACATCAATTAATTTAAATGCGATTTTAGAAGAGATTAACTTCAATAAAAATCAATTTTAAATTTATAATTAATATCAAGAGGTAAAAAATGCTAAAGAGTATGATATCTTCAATAGTTGCAAAAAAAATGCAAAAAAAGCTAGTTGATGCTACTATTTCAGAAGAAAATATTAAAGATGTTTTAAAAGAAATAAGAATATCGCTTTTAGATGCTGATGTTAACATTTCTGTTGTTAAAACGCTTGTAAAAAATATTAGGGAATCTGCTATTGGATATATTGTTTCGCCCAACGAAAAAGTAGATGATGCATTATTAATAATCATTAAAAATGAATTAGTAAAAATTTTAGGTAAAGATGTATCTAAAATGGATTACAAAAAAAATCCTTTAAAAATTATGATGGTAGGATTACAAGGTTCTGGTAAAACTACTACTTGTGGTAAGCTTGCTAACTTTTTAATTAATAAGGAAAAAAAGAAACCTTTACTTGTTGCACTTGATGTTTATCGTCCTGCTGCAATTCAACAACTAAAAACAGTTGCTGAAAATGCTAAAAGTGATTTTTTTGAAAAAGGAAATATTCAACCTTCAAAAATTGCAAAAGAATCTTTAGAGTTTGCATCCAAAAATAAAAATGATGCAATTATTTTAGATACTGCTGGTAGATTACAAACTAATAAAGAATTAATGGATGAATTAGTTGAAATTAAAAAAACTTTTAAACCAGATGAAATTATTTTTGTAGTTGATGGAATGGCAGGCCAAGATATTATTAATGTTGCATCTGAATTTGATAAGGTATTAAAAATTACTGGAATTATAGTTACAAAACTTGACTCTGATTCTAGAGCTGGTGCTGCTTTATCTTTAACTTCATTACTTGATGCACCAATTAAATTTACAGGAATTGGTGAAAAAGTAAATGAATTTGATATATTTTATCCAGAGAGAACTGCTGATCGAATTTTAGGATATGGTGACATGATGACTTTGGCTGAAAAAGCAGCTGAGACAATTGATGAAGCTTCTGCTAAAAAATCTATTCAAAAAATGTTATCTGGTAAAATGGATCTAGAAGATTTAATGAAACAAATGGAACAATTAAAAAATATGGGATCAATGAGTTCAATATTAGCAATGGTCCCTGGTGCAAATAAAATTAATGAAGATAAAATTATTGTTGCTGAAGAACAATTAAAAATTTGAAGAGTGTTATTATCTTCAATGACAATTGAAGAAAGAAGAAATCCTTCATTAATAAGAAGGAATTCAAATAGAAGAATTAGAATTATTAAAGGTTCTGGCAGGAAACCTGATGACTTAAATAAACTATTAAGTAAATGAGAGAAATCAAGCAAACAAATGGCAGAAATGGGAAAAATGATGAAAAAAGGAAACAATCCTTTGACATCAGGATTTAAGTTTTAAAAAAGGGGTTATGAAATTTATTTTGTAGCTTCTTTGCTTTTACCAATAATGTCTTTAAAATTATTTTTGGTTTTATCTTCATTTGTAAATCAAAGATCACACTCTTTTCCGTTCATTAAAGCAACTAAGAAATTTTTATATGATACATTTCATTTTTTATTTTTATAAAAACTTTCATATAAAAAATCTTTTGTAGTGTCTCTCTGAGTGAAACCTTCCATTGGGCAACCACATGGAATAATAGGAACATTCGCATTTTTTGTGATTTTTTTAATTTCTTTTTCTCTGGCGAGGATTAATGGTCTAATAAATCAAATATCTGATCTATCTAAATACATTTTTGGTTTGAAAGTAGCTATTCTTCCTTCGTTAATTAAATTCATGAAAAATGTCTCGATTGCATCATCGGCATGATGCCCCATTGCTACTTTATTACAACCAAGTTTCTTTGCTTCTTCAATTAAAATTGCTTTTTTCATTTTTGAGCATAATGAACATTGTAGCTTGTTATTTCTCATTTTATTAATTAATATTTCCCCCATAAGAGTATCTGCAATAATAAATTCAATTTTCTTATTTTTAAAGTACTCAATTATTTCATCATAGTTGATTGAACATAAACTCATTTTCAAATGAACACCAACAACCTTAATATCTCATCCTAATTTTTCCTTAACAATTTTTTTATATAAAGATAAAGCTTCAAGTAAAAGCATTGAATCTTTACCACCAGAAACACCAACACAAATGGAATCTTTATCCTGAATTAAATCAAATATTTTATTAGCTTGAGTTATATTACCAATTATTGTTCTCATATTTTCAACTTTCAAATAATGATATTATATTTTAAAAAATTTTTTTAAATTAAACATATTATATATTTATAATATCATTAATTAAAGTGTAATAAAATGCAGAGAAATATATTAATTATAAAACCTTATGGCTCTAGTAGTGAGTCATTTTTGCAATATTTGGAAAATGAGACTAAACTTAAATTATTTTGTGTTGAAAAATTGGAAGAAGATTTTGAAGGTGTAATGATTTTTTGCAAGTCTAAAAAAGATTTAAAAAAATATAAATTTAAGAATAATGAATATTGTATTAATTTTGTTTTAGAAAACGAAAGTGCTTATTTAAATTTAAATAAAAAATTAAAAAAATTTATCTTAAAAGAAAAAAAAGTTTTATCCATTAAAGTTTCATTATATAAAAATATATTATCAATTAAATTATCGACTAAACATAATTTTAAAATATGTGATTTAATTATAAATATTTTAAATAATTTTGATCAGATTAAAAAACTAGAATCGGCTATCAGAACAAAGAATTGTGGTATTAAATTAAAATCATGCATTTTACTAGATGATTTATGAATGTTCAAAAAGAATTTAATACTAATTAATGATTTTAAAAAAAAGATTAAAAATGTTAAAAAATTAGTAATAGGTGAATTTGATTTGATTCATAAGGGGCATGAAAAATTATTAAAAGAAAAAGATATTTCAATCCTGACATTTATTAATAATCCAAATAAAAAAAAATCTATTTTTAATTTTAATTATAAGATTAATCAACTTCAAAAATTAGAACCAGAAAAAATTTTTATTTACGATATTTCGAGGGGAAATATTTCATCTAAGAAATTTATTGAATTTTTTTTAAAAAGAATAAATCCAAAAAAAATAATAGTGGGATCTGATTTTAAGTTTGGAAAAAATGCAAAAGGGGATGTTAACTTATTAAAAAAATATTTTAATGTAGAAATAATTGAAAGAGATGAAAATTATTCAACATCAAAAATTAAGGATCTAATTATAAAAAATGATTTCAACTCTGTGAACGAAAAGCTTTTAAATAATTTTTTATTTGAAGGATTGATCGTTAGAGGTAAACAATTAGGAAGAAAACTTGGTTTTCCGACTGCTAACATAATTATGAAAACAGAATTTCCCTTTACAAATGGTTCATATTATTCAAGAGTTATCATTAATGATAAATTTTTTGATGGAATGACATATATTACTTCTAACGAAAATATTTATATTTTAGTTGAAACATTTATTTTTGAATTTAATGAAAACATTTATGGAAAAATAATAAAAGTTATTCCATTAGTGTTTATTAGAAAAACAGAAAAATTTAATAATATTAATTCTTTAATTTCAGCAATAAAAAATGATGAATTAAAAGTAATGGAACTTAAAAAAAATAATAAAAAATAAAATCATAATATTATAATATTTATAAATAATAAATTATTAATGCTCTGAAAGAAAAAAAATGGAAAATAAAAAAATAGTAAAAAGGAGTGTTAGTTTTGCAAAATGATATACTTCAATAGTTTTGGAAGCAAACTTAATTGAGTATGGACTTGTAAAAGGAACAATTATTTTCAAACCATATTCTTGATCAATATGATCAAATATTCAAGAAATATTAAATTCATATTTTAAAAATATGAAAATTAAAAATTGTTCAATGCCATTATTCATTCCTTATAGCGATTTTATAAAGGAAGCAAAACATATAAAAGGTTTTGCTCCAGAATTATTTAAAATTAGTGAGCTTGGTGAAAAAAAATTAGAAGACCCATATGTAATAAGACCAACTTCTGAAATAATGTTTTGTCATTACTTTTCAAATAATGTTCATAGCTATAATGATTTACCCTTAATTTTAAATCAATGATCAAATGTTTTCAGAGTTGAAAAAAATACAAGACCATTTTTAAGAAATTCTGAGTTTTTTTGACAAGAACAACATGGTATTTTTTCAAATAAAAAAGATGCTTTGGATTTTACTAAAAAAATGATAGATTTATATAAAAAATTTATGGAAGAATATTTATGCATTCCTGTACTAATGGGAAAAAAAACTGAATATGAAAGATTTGCAGGAGCAAATGAAACATTTACTGTTGAAGCAATAATGCAAGATGGACAAGCACTTCAATGTGGAACATCTCATTATTTGAGTCAAAATTTTTCTAAAAACTTTAATATTAAATTTCAAAATAACAATAACAAGTTTGAATATGGTTATCAAAATTCAGCAGGAGTTTCTACAAGACTTATTGGTGCAATAATAATGTCTCATTCAGATGATAATGGTTTAGTTTTACCACCAAAAATCGCTCCAATACAAGTTAAAATCAATTCTTTGTTTTCTAATAAATCTATTGAAGTAAAAAACTTTTGTAAAGAACTAGCAAATAATATTTCTCAAAAATTTATTGTCGAAATAGATGATAGTGACAAGACAATTGGATCTAAACTTTCTGAAGGTGAAGTTAGTGGAATTCCTATTCAAATTAACATAGGTCCAAAAGATTTAGAAAATAATTCTTTATCATTATTTTATAGACATGATAGAACAAAAGAAATTTTAAATATAAAAGATGTTAATTTAAATTTTATTGAAAAAAAATTAGATTCAATTTCAAAAGAACTTTATAAAAAAGCTAAAGAAAATTTAGATAAAAGAATTGTGGAAGTTTTTGATTTTGAAAATTTTAAAAAAAATATTTATTTAGGAAATGTTGTTTATGCTTTTTGATTAGGAACAGAAGAAGATGAAAAAAAAATAAAAGAAACTACTGGAGCTTCTTCTAGATGTATTAGTGATGAAACAAAACAAGGTATTTGTTTTTTCACTGGTAAGAAAACAAACTCCAAAGTTTATTTTGCTAGAGCTTACTAATATTTAATTCTTTCATTAACTGAATAGCAACACCATCATTATCATTTGATTTTTCAGTAATTTTGTAAGAAATTAATTTAGCACTTGGAGCTGCATTTTTCATTGCAAAAGCATTTTCAGATGATCTAAGCATTTCTAAATCATTTTCGCCATCACCAAATGCATATATTTTATTTAATTGTCTTCCATAAAAAGCAGACAAATATTTCATTGCTGTACCTTTATTAGAAAAAAGAGTATTTAATTCAATAATTACTTTTTCATTTTTTTTATCGCCTACATCATCTCAAACTCTTATTACAAAAGTATTTAAAATTGTTTTAATTGAAAAAGAAATTTTATCGATATTTTCTTTTGTTGTAGAAATCAATACAGAAACTGGTTGTATTACTTTTTCACCTTCAAAAATAGAATCAGATTCAGTAGTATGAATTAAAGTCTCTTTATCAATATGAAATTTATTTAAAAATTTTTTATTAATTTTTAGATCTTCTTTTTTTGAAATTAAGTAAGTACAATTTAAACTTTCTACTACTATGTAATTTGTTAAATCTTGAACATTTTTATCAAGTAATATTCTTCTTAAAACATCCTCATGAAAAGTAAAAAATAAATCACAAAAATTATCATCAGACGGATTTGATAGCACTCCTCCATTTAATGTACTTATTATTGTTTTTAATCCTAATTGATTATAGAATTTAATTGCTGATCTTAAGGGCCTTCCTGTTGAAATACAGAATATATGACCTAATTCATTTATTCTTTTTACAACCTTAATTGTTTTTTCACTTAATTCACTTTTATCATTTAGCAAAGTGCCATCTAAATCAACTATTATTAATTTTTTATTAGTATCCATATTCTAGCCCCATTATTTTATGTACTTTCCTTATTTTTTTATTTGCTTCTTTTTTGCATATTTTTGTATTTTTCATTAGTTGCTCATTTATTTTTTTATCATTTTTTGCATCTTTATATTTATTTTGAATATCTTGAATAAAATCGCAAACAATATTAGCTAAATCTTTTTTGAATTCACCATAACTTTTATCAATGTATTTTTTTTCAAGTTCTTTTATACTTGTTCCAGATAATGATGAGTATATTGTTAATAAGTTTGAAATTCCTGGTTGATTTTTTGTGTCAAACTTTACCCTATTTAAAGAGTCTGTTTTAGAACCCATTATTTTTTTTTTAACATCTTCAATTTTATCCAACAGAAATATTGTTCCTTTTTTATTTTCATTTGATTTTGACATTTTAAATGTTGGCTGTAATAAATCCATTATTTTGCCTCCAACTTTTGGAGGGTAAAATTCAGGTATTTTAAAAACTTTAGAACCATATTTTTTATTAAATCTGTCTGCTAAAATTTTCGTTAATTCAATATGCTGTTTTTGATCATCACCTACTGGAACAATATCTGCATCATATAACAATATATCAGCAGCCATTAAACATGGATAAATCAAAAGACCTGTTGGAATAGTTTCTGTCTTATTTGATTGTTTAATACTTTTGCTTTTGAATTGATTCATTCTATTTAGTTCTCCTAAATTAGAATTACACATTAGTAGATATGCTAAATGTGAATGCTCGATAATACTTGATTGGTAAAAAATTCTACTTTTTTTTAAGTCTAAACCACATGCTTTATATAAGCAAATAATTGATTTTCGATTTCCTTTTAAAACATTAGAATCAATTGGTATAGTTATTGAATGTAGGTCAGCAACAAAAACATAAAGATTGTTTTTATCTTGCAATTCAACCAATGATTTAATACTTCCGATGTAATTACCTAGTGTTAATGAATCAGTTGCTTGTAATCCTGAAATTATTTTTTTCATATTTACCACATAATATTATTTCTTTTAATTATAATAAATTAATTTATAATTATTTTAAGATATTTTTTATTAATAAAAAAATGGAGCAAACATGTATTTAATAATAACTAAATCAAATTGTCTTTCCTGTGAAAAAGTTAGAGAATTTTTTGAAAAAAGTGGTGTCAAATTTAGAGAGGTAAATTGTAGTAATGATGATCTGTCTATAGAAGATATTGAAATTATGAAGACTTCTCCAAATAATAGTTTATCGATTTATTTAAAAAGAGACTATACAAGAAATAGAGAAAAGATTTCAAGAGAAGAATTAAAAGATATGTTTGCCGATTTTCTTAAATATGGAAGTTTTCCAATTATTGTTAAATATAATTTTTTGAATCAATTAGAAAACTACTCAATTGGTTTTTCTGAAAAGATAATTCAAAAATGATTTGATAATGAATCTATTATTGGTCAATATGTAGATATTAATTATGCTTTTAAATCTAGAAACTGTTGCTATATGTGTGATAGAAAGACTTTAATAGAAAAGATTGAAAGTAAAGAAAAATTGCACATAAATGACTCAATTGATAGACTAAACATTATAAAACAAGAGAGCAGAAATTTTGTTAAGAAATATACAGAAGTAAAAAAAGATAAATTTGATTATGAAAATAATGATAATGAAGATGATTTAATTATGGCTAATGAACTTCCTAGATACAAAACCAATTCTTTTAGTAATAACAATGAAGTTTTTAGAAAACAATCTACAAGTACATTAGAAATTCCAATTAATGATTATGTTGTTCCTGAAGAAACTCAGCTAGAAAAAGATAAATCATTAATAAATAAATTTAAAGATAGATTTCAAAAAATTGGTAAAACTAAAATTAAAAAAGAAGATGAATTTATTGTTCATCATATTAAATCATCAAGAGAAGAAAGTGAAATTGATGATAGTATAATTTTTGGAAAAGAAGATATTTTTATTCAAAAAAACGACTTAAAAATAAAAAATATAAAAGTAAAAACAGATTATATTGATTTATTAGAAAAGGAAATCGATGATATGAATAATTTAGTTGATGAACAAAAAAAGCACAGTGAATTATTTGAAAAAGAGGAATCTTATGAAGAACCTGAATTTAAAGAGACTGAATTTGATTTAGAAGAAATAGATCTTTCAAAAGCTGAATCAAATTTATTAAAAAATGATGAAGTAGAAATTAAACATTCTAACAATGATAATTTCTTTGGACATGATGTTACTGAAAATTTTGTTAGACATAGTAATGAATTTGATGATGAAATAGATCCTGATTTTAGAAAAACTTTAATTAAGGAAAAATATATGATAGATGATGAAGATTTTGAAAGTTTATATGTAGATAGGGATATTAATAATAATGAATAATTATTTAATAATATTTAGTGATAATGCAAAAAGTTTAAAAATAAGAAAAAAGCTTGAAAGTTTATTCGATAACACATGAATATACAATCCAAAAAAACCAGAATATATTTTTATAATTGGTGGCGATGGAACATTTTTAAAAAATCTAAATAAAATAAGCAAATTTCCAAATGCAAGAGTAATACCCATCAATGGTGGAACAATTGGTTTTTACTCGTATTTCAATAGCAATTTAACTAGTATTTTGAATAAAGTTACAGACCAAGAGAAATATTTTAGGCCCATAATAATTAATTTATTTGATGGTTCTAAAAAATATATAAGTATTAATGAAATTTTAATTACTAGTACAAAAACATTAGAATTAGATATTAAAATTAATAATATAAAATATGAAAAATTTGTTGGAACAGGATTTATGATATCGACTCCAACAGGTTCTACTGGAAGAAATAAAAGTGTTGGCGGAGCAGTTATATTTCCTGGAATAGATGTTGTTCAACTATTAGAAGTTGAGCCAATTAGCAATAAAAAAGTTAGTACTTTAAGATCACCTGTAATTTTAAGGACAGATTGCAATATAAAAGCTTCGGTTTCAAGTGATAACAAACAAACTTTTCTTGTTATAGATGGAGACACAGTTTTACATATTAATAAAAAAGTAATTGATATTTCTTTCGATGAATCAAACTTCTTGTTATATAAACCATGTAATACAAAATCTTACATTTCTAAACTAAGAAATACATACACATCAGGAGTTTAAAATGAAAAATGGAAAAATAAAACTATATTTACTTTATATATTTACATTTGGATTAGCTTATTTTTATTTAAAAAAACAAGCTAAAAAGCTGCAAGGTATTGAAAATGATAAACTTACATTAAGTGAAGAAATTCCGATTGATATTAATAAATTAATAGAGTACTTAGGAAAAGAAGAAAATATTGTTTCAACAAGTAATACAATTAGTTCAATTAAAATCTTTGTTAAAGATATATCAAAGATAGAAATAGATAAAATTAAAAAACTAGGTGTTAAGGGATTGATAAAAGGAAAGGATTATATTTCATTTTTATTTGGAGATTTTTCACATTTATTAAAAGCAGAAATTGATAAAAAAATAACTACTAATTAGTAGTTATTTTTTATTAAAAATTTATATGATTTATTGTAAATACTTTTTAAAAACAAAAACTTTTAATTTATTATATTTTTTCAATACAAGAGTTTTGGCTTTTATTGATCCAAAAAACACCTGAATCATTGTTAGTATTGTGATAACTAGCCAACCCATAAAATAAGCAAATATCATTATTCATGGATATGGTATGTTTCAGAAAACTTTAGACACCCCTGAATATTCACCATCAACAAAAAAACCATTATCATATGCAGCATTTTGTTCATTTGTTAGTCAATCTCTAATTGAAATTCCAGAAGTGTTATATTCCACTTTTGTAGTTTCAACAATAATATAAACATATAAAAAATAACTAGCTATGAACACATAATAAGTTCATAAGTATTTAAGTTTATTCACATTTGATTGAAATACAAGCATGAATCCCATAACAATTAAGTAAGAGTGAAGAATAAAATAAAGCTCATTTCCTCTATGTCCTACAAATAAATATTGATATGTAAATTCAACATTTCCGCCAGGTGATACTCCAGCTAATACACTTCCAAATACAGTGAATCCACCAAGAATACAAAATGGCGCTAATACATATGAAGTTTTTCTTGTTTTATCTAATATTAAGGATATTGGCAAGAAAATGCCTAAAAAGGGACATAAGTCTAATAATAATGCCTTACTAATAGTAATTGATTCAGGATATGATGTTAATTTATCACCAGTTATAATACTAGTATTATTAAAAAAATCGCTTCAATCATCAAAAAATCTTACATCAATAAAATATGCTAAAAATATTGTAGCAGGAATTGCTCAAAATAAATAGTTACCAAGTATTTTTTTATTTATGTATCTTAAACCAAATGTTGAAAATGATAAAATTATTACAATAAAAAAAAGTAATATTCCAACAGTCTTTGAAGACATTTTTCGTTTCTCCTTATAAAAATATAAATTATTTTAATTATACCTTAATGATAAATGCTAATAAAAGTTTTCATAAATGCAATTGCTATCAATTTATTACTTTCATTAGTTTTTAATATCTCTTTATATTTTTTATTATTCAAGAAATAAAAAATTTTATTTACATCTGTGTCATAAATGTATTCACTATTTTCTCTACAGCATTTTTCACATAAAAAACCTTGGAATCTAATAGATGTAGTTTTAATTTTATTATTGTTACAAATAGCACAACCATTTAATGCAAATCTCAAACCAATAGATTTTATAATTTCAAATAAAGAAAATAATGAAATAAAGTTTATATTTCTATCTTCTGAAATCATTTTTATTATTTTTTGATAAGTTACAAATTTAAAATTATTGTTTTCCTTAATTAAAAAATTATTTAAAAAATGAATGATATCTAATTTAACTATTTCTCAAGAAATATCATTTATAATACTTAATTTTTTTAATTTTGATAAGCTGCCAATTAATCTAGCTTGAAAAAATTCAAATTCTATTAATGCACCAAATTTCATGTTTCTTCCATTTTTAGATAATATTTTTCTACTTCCTAATGACAAAAGATTATACACCCTATTATCATTTCCAAAAAATGTAATTATATTATCAAATAATTGATAATCACTAATTGCAATGATATATCCTTTTAAAATAGTTTCACTCATTACTTTTTATATCCAAAGTTTTTTATTTGTTCATTGTCATTTCTTCAGTTTTTTCTAACTTTAACATTCAATTCCAAAAATATTTTTGAACTATATATTTCTAATAGTTCTTCTCTTGCAAGCGTTCCTATTTTTTTAATCATTGCTCCGCTTTTTCCAATTATTATTGGTTTTTGCGACTCTTTTTCAACAATAATGTCAGCATATATCTTAGTTAAATTTTTTTCTTCATCATATTTGATCTTTTGAGTAACGACTGCAACACTATAAGGAATTTCTTGTTGGAAATTTAATAAAATTTTCTCTCTAACTATTTCATTAATTATAAATTCATCTGAATAATCAAGATCTTCAATATTTTCTAATAAAGGATGTTCGCTATCTTCTAAAATTTTTTTCAAATCTAAAATAACATTTTTAGCATCGTCATTATTATTTGCAGATATTTTCCTAATAATAAAGTCTGGATATTGTTTTTTAATAAATTCATATCTATTTTCAATTTCTTCATTATTACAAATATCTATTTTATTAATTAAGCAAATTACATTTTTAATATTGAATGAATTTATTTGTTTTACTAAATCAAAATCTTCATCATCAAAATCCCTTGATGGATCTGTTAAAAAAATACATGTTTCACTTTTTTTTAATGAACTTTTAACTTCTGAATTTAAAAATAAATCCAACTTATTTTTTGAGTTATGAAAACCAGGTGTATCAATAAAAATAATTTGAGAATCATAATCTTGATAGACTGCATATATTTTATTTCTTGTAGTTTGTGGTTTAAATGTTGCAATTGAAATCTTCTTATTTAAAATGTTATTTATTAATGTTGACTTGCCAACATTTGGTTTTCCTATTATACTTACATATCCTATTTTCATATTTACTCTTTATATACCGATTTTTTCAAAACTTCTTTTTGAATATCGAACATTTTTTTCTCTTGGTCCTGATTTTGATGATCATATCCTAATAAATGTAGTATGCCATGTGTGAAAAGAAAATATAATTCTTGCTCATAACTATGTTTATACTTTTTAGCTTGTGATATAACTCTATCATTATTAATAAATACTTCACCCATAAAATTTGATGATTTTAAAATGATCTTATTACTTGGGAATGAAAGAACATCTGTTGTTTTTTTAATTCTATAATAAATTTTACATAAATCTTTCATTTTAGAATTATCAATTATAGATAGTTCAAAATACAGACATTTTTTAATTTTAATTATTTTAGATAATTCATAACAAATATCATTAAAAATTTTTTCATTTGATTTTTTTATTTTAGAATTTGAAATATAGTTTAGCAATATGAAATCCTTAAATAAATTATAAAATTAAATAAATATTTTTTAAAAAAAAGATATTATAATATCAATATATTAATAATGGAGTTAAAAGTGCCTAAAAAAATAATAACTAATAGTAATTTGGATGAAATTGAAAATTCAAAAGATTTAACTATTTTAAAGTTCTCTGCTGAATGATGTGGACCTTGTCAAATGTTTTCTCCTGTTTATGTTGAAGCTTCAAATAAACATAGTGATTTATTATTTGGTGAAATAGATATTGATGTTGAAGATACTAAAACTATAGTAAGCAAATACAATGTAAACACAGTTCCCACAACAATTTTATTTAAAGATGGAAAAGAAATAGAAAGATTTTCTGGATATAAAGACATTTCTAAATTTGAAGAAATAATTAACAAACATAAATAATTAAAAAGCAAGTAAATAAATTACTTGCTTTTTATATAACAATAATCAATATTTTTAATAATTTATATTTTTTTGAATTATTATTAATAATGCTATTATTTAATATGTCTAAGATAGGTTTTTATGAAAGAAAATAAATTTAATTCAAAAGATTACATCATTGTAAAGGGTGCAAGGGAAAATAATCTTAAAAACCTTGATATAAATATTCCAAAAAATCAATTAGTTGTTATAACTGGATTATCAGGATCTGGGAAATCTTCCTTGGCATTTGATACAATTTATGCTGAAGGTCAAAGGAGATATTTAGAATCATTATCTTCCTATGCTAGACAGTTTTTAGGTGGG
>JBOFGT010000022.1:0-4813 GCA_051649265.1 Mycoplasmoidaceae bacterium | reverse complement strand
ACTAGCTCCCTTGATGTAGGGCGATCCAACTTTATTGTCTATCATTAAAACATTTTCAAAGTTAGCTACTTCACCTTCATTTTTTTCAAGTTTCTCAACATAAATAATGTCATCTTTTTGGACTTTATATTGTTTTCCGCCTGTTTCAAATATTGCAAACATTTTTTTCTCCTTATAATTTTTATAAAATATCATAAAAATACAATTTTTTAGCTATTTGAAAAATCATAGCAAATTAATGATAACATATTTTATGTTTTTTTATAAATTCTTTAAAAAAATGAGCTTATGATGTTGTTTTAAATCCTATTTTAGCACCTTTTTTAATTTCATTGTGTAAACTAGTATTAACATGTAGTTGGAAAGCAAAAATGTTAGCCTTAATTTGTTCAATATTATTACTTTCAATTCAAACAGAAACCTTTTCAATTCAATCAATAGATTTTTGTCTATTAAAAAATGGAGGAATATTTTTTTCGTTATCTTGTACATATGCAATTAGAATATTTAAATAGTCTCAAATTATCTGAACTAATTGATTATCCTTAACTTTTTGTAAATCTAAAGATTTATATTTTTCTGCTTCTTTAATCATTTTATTAATTTCAGAAGAATCTAATCCTGAAGTATCTTTAATAACTGCAGATTTAACAACACCAGTTTTTAAGTTCTTAGAAGAAACATTTAAAATTCCATCCATATCAACATAGTAAGAAACTTCTACTTCTGTTTGTCCCTTAGGGGCTGGATCAACTATAAATTCAAATCCTCCTAATAGCTTGTTATCAATAGCCATTGGTCTTTCACCTTGAAAAACTTTGATATCTATAGCAGTTTGATTATCATATGTAGTTGCAAATATATCAGAAACAGTTACAGGAATATTTGTATTTCTTTTAATAATGTTATAAATTGTTCCATCATATGTTTCCATACCTAAACTTAATGGAATAACATCTTTTAGTTCAGCATCAATTTCACCCTTTAAAATTGCACCTTGAATTGCAGCACCTAATGCTACAACTTCATCAGGGTTTACATCACTATCTAATTGAGCACCAAATGTTGTAGTTAAATATTCTCTAACCATTGGCATTTTTGTAGAACCACCAACTAGAACAACTTTATCAATTTGATCATTTTTCAGACCAGATTCAGTAATAGCATCTGTAACTGGAGCCATTGTTCTTTCCATTAATGGTTTTGTCATCTCTATAAACTTACTTTTAGTAAGATGTATCGTTGAATTAGGGATTCCTGTAAAAACAGAAACATCTAAATCTAATTCATCAAGAGTTGAAAATTGAATCTTAACGAATTCAGAATAAGATTTTAGCTTATTACTAATATTTTGATTACTTTCATCAATATCAATTTTATAAATTCTATTAATCTCGTCATCTATTCATCTAGCAACAGTATTATCTCAATCGTCCCCACCTAAATGGTTGTCTCCACTTGTAGAAAGAACTGTATAAATTCCATCTTTCATGTGTAGAACAGTAACGTCAAATGTACCCCCACCAAGGTCATAAACCAAGATGTTTAATTCAGAACCATCTCTTTCAGTACCATAAGCTAGTGCAGCAGCTGTTGGTTCATTAATAATTCTTAATACTTCTAATCCAGCGATTCTACCTGCATTTTTTGTTGCTTGCCTTTGGCCATCATCAAAATAAGCAGGAACTGTAATAACAACTTTGTTTATTTTTTTATTTAATGCTAATTCAGCTCTATTTTTAATATAAGAAAGAATTTTTGCCGAAATTTCTTCTGGTGTAAATTCTCTTCCATCAACATTAATTTTTTCTTTTGAACCCATTAATCTTTTAACAGAATAAATAACATTTTTATTTTCTTGTAAAAGGTATTCTTTCGCTTCATCACCTACAATAATATTATCGCCCTCAATAACTACAATTGAAGGAATTGTTCTTTTTCCTTGCTCATTTACAATTATTTGTGGTTCTTTATCAATAACAACAGCCACACAAGAATTTGTTGTACCAAGGTCAATTCCAAGAATTATTTCATCATTGTTTACATTTGCCATATTTTTTCCTTTACTTAAATAACATTTTTTAAACATTTATATTAATTTTAATATTTTTTTTAATTTTTTATAATAATTTTTAAATAATTTTACTTAAAAATTGTCCTGTATAAGATTTATCATTAGCAATGATATCTTTTAAAGTTCCCTCTGCAACTATTTCGCCTCCATTGTAACCACCATCTGGACCAATATCAATAATATAGTCAGCAACTTTAATTAATTCAAGATTATGTTCAATAACAATAACTGTATCACCATTATCAACAATTCTATTCAAAACATTAATTAACAATGAAACATCATGTATATGTAAACCAGTTGTTGGTTCATCAAGAACATATAAAGTTTTTCCAGTCGCTTTCTTTTGTAAGAATTTAGCAATCTTAATTCTTTGAGCTTCTCCACCAGAGAGTTTTGTAGCTTGCTCGCCTAATTTAATATAACCTAATCCAACATCTTGCATTAATTGCAATTTTCTTTTAATTTGTGCAACAGATTGAAAAAAATCGATTGCAGAGTCAACACTCATTTCAAGAACATCATATATAGATTTACCTTTTCATAAAATTGAAAGGGTTTCATTATTGTATTTTTTACCATTACATTCTACACATTTAATATAAACGTCAGGTAAGAAATGCATCTCTATTTTTTTAACTCCATCACCTTGACAATTTTCACATCTTCCGCCTTTTACATTGAATGAGAATCTACCCTTTTTGTAACCTCGTTCTTTTGAAAGTTTCGTATTTGTAAAGATATCTCTGATATCATCAAAAACAGTTACATAAGTAGCTGGATTTGATCTAGGAGTTCTGCCAATTGGATCTTGAGATATTTTTATAACTTTATCAATGTTTTGAATACCCTGAATTTTTTTGTACTTTAATGGAGTTATAAAAGGATTTGAAATCTCTTTTTCAATTGCTTTTACTAATGTTTCATTAATAAGTGTAGACTTTCCAGATCCAGAAACACCTGTTATAGCAACTAATTTATTTAAGGGTATTTTTAAATCAACATTTTTCAAATTGTGACCAGATGCACCAGTTAAAATTAATGATTTTCCATTTCCTGTTCTAACTTTTTTAGGTATAGGAATAAATTTCTTTTTAGCTAAATATTGTCCAGTTAAAGACTTACTATCTTTTTGAACTTGTAGTGGTGTTCCATGAGAAACTATTTGTCCACCAAATTGACCTGCTCCTGGACCCACATCAATTAAATAATCTGCTAATTTCATTGTATCTTCATCATGTTCCACAACTAATAATGTATTTCCAAGATCTCTCATTTTTTTAAGAGTATCAATTAATCTATTATTGTCTTTTTGATGTAATCCAATTGATGGTTCATCAAGAACATATAAAACACCTGTTAATGAAGATCCAATTTGAGTTGCTAGTCTTATCCTTTGAGATTCTCCACCTGATAATGTTGATGCAGTTCTTGATAATGTTAAGTAATTCAATCCAACATCTTGTAAGAATGATAATCGACTAATAATTTCCTTTAAAGCTAAATTAATTATTTGTGCATCTTCCTTACTTAATTCTAGGTTTAAAAAAAATTCATAACATTTATCAATTGTATATTCTGTAATATCAATAATATCTTTTTTATTTAATTTAACACATAAGGCATTTTCTGATAGTCTTTTTCCTAAACACAAAGGACATTGAACATTAGACATATACTTTGAGTAATATTCTCTTGAAAGTTCTGAAGTAGTACTCATATGTCTTCTTTTTATTAAAGAGTAAATACCTTCAGCATGTTCAAAGGCATTATATAAAGTTCCTGAAACTGTTCTAATTCTAATTTCTATTTTTTCTTCTGATTCATATAAAATATTGTTTAACTCCTCTGGAGTAAAATCAATAATCTTTTTATTTTTATCAATTTTAAAATGTTTTAGTAAGGCTTCAAATTTTTGTCAATCAATTGAACTTGTTTCCTGCGTATTTTTAAAATATTCAATTGCTCCATCATTAATTGATAAGTTTGCATCTGGAATAAGTTTTGAAACATCTGGTTCATATTTAAAACCTAAACCATTACAATTATGACATGCCCCAATTGGAGAATTAAATGAAAATAATCTTGGTTCAAGTTCAGGAATTGAAAAACTACATTTATTACATGAATGATTTAATGATAAAACTTCCTCCTCATTATCAAAAACTAAACACACTGATCCCTTAGTTTCATTTGTAGCTTTTTCAATTCCCTCATATACTCTTGATTTTGTAATTAGATCATCATTTATTATTACTCTATCAATAACTATATCAATGTCATGTTTCTTATTTTTTTCTAAGATAATTTCATCATCTAATGAATAATATTCACCATTAACTCTTACTCTTAAATATCCTAAATGCAGTAGTTCCTTAAATTTATTATGAAAAGTTCCTTTTTCACTTCTAATTATAGGAGCAAGAATTTGAAGTTTAGTTCCTTCAGGCATTTTAAATATTCTTTCTTGAATTGATTGAATAGTAAGAGTTTTAATTTCCCCATGACCTTTAGGACAAAATGGTTTTCCAACTCTTGCAAAAACTAATCTAAAATAATCATAAATTTCTGTAGTTGTACCAACAGTTGATCTAGGATTGTTTGAAGTTGTTTTTTGTTCAATTGAAATTGCTGGAGATAAACCTTCAATTGAATCAACATCTGGTTTTTCATTTCCGCCTAAAAATTGTCGAGCATATGAAGACAAGGATTCCAAATACCTTCTTTGACCTTCAGCAT
>JBOFGT010000021.1:0-2623 GCA_051649265.1 Mycoplasmoidaceae bacterium | reverse complement strand
TCTTCTTGAATCTTTTGTTTTTTATTTTCTATAATTTCATATTTATTTTTATTAGCAATATCAAAACCTTTTCTTGTTAATAGATTATGCTCTGTATTTTGCTCTTGTAAAAATTTCTTATAAAGTTCTTCATATTCATCTTTTGTAATTTTTTCAATTTCTGTAATTTTAAGCTCTTGATCTTTTTCTAAATCTAAGTTATTTTCTTTTAAAATTTCTTCTTTTATTTCTTGTTCTTGGACAACTTCAGGAACAGTTTTTACAACTAATTTTTTTTCTTTTTGCTCCATTCCTGTTTTTATAGATTTAATTAAATAATTTAAACTTTTTATCTCTTGTTTAATTTCCCTATATGACCAATTTAAACCTTTTATAAGGTCTTTTTCTTGGAACATTTGAACTAATATTTCAATATTATCTATTGTTAATAAAGGGGCAATAAATCTATTTTTCTTTGCTTTTTCTAGAGTTTTATTTACTTTATCTGAAATTTCAATTATATCTATTACATCATACTTTTTTTGAGAAGCTATTTTCTCTACTTTTCCACTCCAAGTAAATTTTAAACTTGTAACACTTCTACCTGTTTTAATTTTTTCTAATTTCAAATTAGGAAAAAATTCAGGAAGTTCTCTAAATATAGGAGCTAAAACAAATTTATCAATTTCAGAAATTCTATACCCTTTAGGAATACCTAATAATTCTCTAAATTTATCAATTTTAAACTCAATATTTTTAGATTTTTCCCATTCTTTTAAAAAAGAATACATGAGTTGTGAATAACCACTCCCTAAACTTGTATATTCTAAAACATCTTGAATTGTAAAAGGTTTTGCTACTTGATTTAATAAGTATCTGTATTCATCATTTACTCTTATTTTTACTAATCCTTTATCTTCAAAAGTTTCAAAAACAGTAAATAAAACAAAATGCTTTACTCCATTTTCTTTTTTTACAACTATACTCGCATTTTTTATTCTCTTATATGTTTCTTCTAATGATTTATAGATATTATCTCCTGCTTTTGTTGGAGTATAATTACTAATTCTTGCTATCTCTTTTACATCAAATTCTAATAAATTGCTTTCTTGATTCATTAATTTATAACATAATGCAAATACTAAATTTCTTTCTTTTACATTAAAATCTTGAAATTGTATCCCATGAAAATCTTTATGATGTTTTAATTCAAGTTTTTCAGTTTTAGACATATTTTCCTCCAGTTTTTTTAATTGGATTTTCTACCCTTAAATTAATTATAAATAAGAAAGGGTAGTTTGTCAATTTTAAAACTACCCTTAACCTTTGGATTTTCTACCCTTAACCTTTGGATTTTCTACCCTTAACCTTTGGATTTTCTACCCTTAACCTTTGGATTTTCTACCCTTAACCTTTGGATTTTCTACCCTATAGCATCAAATTTCAGTTGATTTTATTGACTTAGATTGATACCGAAAGTCTTTAAAGGAATTTAAAGAAAAAAAGATTCTAAAGATACGCATACGCGAGGAAAAAAGAATTTGAATTTTTTAAAACAACAAAAAACCTAAAATTAAAAAATACTCAATTTTAAATTCTAAAACTATATTACAAACCACATTTAAAAGCTCTAAAATACCTTAAAAAACAACTTTAACACATTTCAGCATAAAATACTCATGTCAACAATTCAACATTGCTTAAAATCGATTTTATAAAGAATTGGTTATTTTTTTAATAATTAAAAAAAATTAAGAAATTTCAAAGGTTTTATTAAAAATTAGATTTGCTTTGTATTTACTGGGTTAAATGATGTTTTTAGCTTAAAATTAATAAAAAAACTCTTGTAAATAACCAAAGAAAGTATTACAATTGTAATACGAAATATTAAAGGAGGTTTTTTATGTCAATTATTTCTGTTAGATTAAATACCGATGAAGAACTATTATTAAAAAAAATTGCTGATTTTGAAGGTATTGGACTTTCTAGCTATATAAAAAAAATTGTTTTTGAAAGATTGGAAGAAGAATATGATTTAAAAGTTGCTGAGAATGCTTATAAAACTCATGTAGAATCAAACCAAAAAACTTACTCTTTTGATAGTGTAATTGATGAATTAGGAATTGATTTATGATTAAATATAAAGTTGAATTTTCAGAAACATCTTTAGGTCATTTAAAAAAATTAGATAAATCAGTTCAAACAATTATTTTAAAATGGATTAAGAAAAATCTTGTTGATTGTAATAATCCTAAAGCACATGGAAAAGCATTGGTAGGAAATAAAAAAGGATTTTGGAGATACAGAGTAGGTAATTATAGATTACTTTGTAATATCCATGATGAGGTATTAACTATATTAGTTCTTGAAGTAGGACATAGAAGTGAAATTTATAAAAAATAAAAAAGAATACAATAAAATTAGGAGATAAAAATGGAATTTAAAGAACTTGAAAAACTTAAAAAAAAAGAGAACATATTCGAATACGTTTTAAATATTGATAGTCATAACGAAGAGGAAATTAACAATATAAAATATGGCTCATATACTGGTAGAGTTATTTTAGATGATTTAAAAGATTTTGTAACAAGCAATATAATAACAACAGATGATGGGTTAATGTTAAAAAGAGAATTTAGTGAAG
>JBOFGT010000020.1:0-2084 GCA_051649265.1 Mycoplasmoidaceae bacterium | reverse complement strand
ATAATAGTTTTTTCTCCATTTCAGTCAGCAATAGTTGCTAAAAAATAAAACACTCCATCATCATCATTAAAATTTTTATTTGATAACTCATTATTAAATTTTTCACCAAAATCTTTAAGATCTTGTGAATAGTTTTCATCATTTTTATTAATTAATTCAAATTCATCATCTAAATCTAATAAAGCAAATAAATCTTTATTATTAAAATCTAAAATGACTTTATTACTATCTATTCAACCTCTATTAGTTAAAAATGTATTATTGATTGTTCTAATTTGATTATCTGCTTTAATATTTCTTACAATTCAATCTCTAACATCTGTTTCAATTGAAATTTCTTTAAAATAAACATTTCCATCACCAGCATTATCATCACCTGCATTAATATCATTTATAAATAAATATTCTGTTAAATTATTAGGTAATACATCAACAGGGATAGTTCTTCCCATTTTTTTATTTAAATTATCAAATTTTTTTTCAACAAATTCTTTTTCATAAGCTACCTTATAATCAATATCAGTTAAAAATTTTTTTATTACTTTGTTATTAGTATCATTTGTATTTGTGTCTTTATTTAATTTAACATCATCACAAAATAAATTCTTATTATAAACTTCAGGTTGTTTTATCACTATTTCACTAACAAAAAATTGTTTTGTTAAAGTTTTATCAGCATTAGTAAAAATATCTATTTCTTTTTGATTATTTTTAATTTCGCCATTTTTAAAAATTGTTAAACTTTTACCATTTAATTTCATTTGGATTTCATTAACGGATAATCATGTAATTATATCTTCATAAAATGAACCAACAATATTTACAATATTTTTTTCAAATTTTATTTTTTCTTTCATTAATTTTTCATTAACTAAAATATTTACTAATTCATTCAAATCTTTATTAATAATATTAGAATAACCTATTTCATCATATTTGAAATTCTCTAGCAAGTTAAGCAATTCAGAGTTATCAGAAGTTCATTGTTTTTTATTTATTTCTTTTAAAGCAACCAATGCTGTTTCAGCATTTTTAAAATTACCAATTTTTAAATCTTCGATAATTTCATTTGCTAAAAAATTAATATTGTGATTTTCGATATTTTCATTATTTTTAATAAGTTTTTCTAATTCTCTATTTAAATATCCAATTGTTTTTAAATAACTAAAATTTTCACCAAATTTTATTAACTTGCCTTTTTCATTTTGAGTAATATATTTTTCATTAACAACACCATATGAATTTTCAATACTTGGTAAATAATTATTTTCAAATACAAAGTTAAAAATTTTTAAATTATCTTCACTAGAATACTTTACTATGTTTCTATCTATTTTTTGACTTACGATGCTTCCACCATCTTTAAAATTAATTTTTCCACCAGTAATGTTGGGGTTAAAAATTATTTCTTCTTTATCTTTATCATTTATTTTATATTCATTAGAAACTAAATAATGATCGCTACCATACATAAAATTAGCAGTAGCAGCATATGCTATTTTATCGTTATTTTTATATTTTGTATCACCAATTAATCTATATTTAGAGTTTAATGTTGTTTCAACAGTAATTTTTTTACCAACATCATTATTTCCTTCTTCAATAGATTTTTGCTTATGTAATATTGAATTAGAAAAATCTAATCTTAAGTTTTTATCTTTAGAAAATCCACCATAACCAACAACAATATTACCAATTTCAAATTCATGATTATTTGAAGTTTCTTCTATACCATCATTATTTAAAAAAATTGAACTGTTATTAGAGCTATCATTAAAATTAATTATTGATTTTAAATCTATTTTAGAATGTCTATGTTGATTAGCAATAGGCCAATCAACTGTTTTCAAGCCAAATTGAAGGTTTAAATCTATTGATAAATTTTCTGTAAAATACTTTCTTTGTAGAGGAACGCCTATTTCACTTTTAAATTCTTCATTTTTTTCAAAAATATCTTTTTTAATATCTTTATCAACTTCTAAATTTAAATTTTGTTTTTTTGTTTCTATTATTGTCTCACTATAGTTATAAAAATTTCCAGCAAGCGCTATTAAAGGATTAATAACCATTGCTGATAAGAAAGA
>JBOFGT010000019.1:0-2539 GCA_051649265.1 Mycoplasmoidaceae bacterium | reverse complement strand
AAACGTAATTTTTTATACCCCGTTTAAATTTTGGTGCGGTATCATTTATATGTAATCTTAAACATGTATATTTTCCTTATTTATAAGCACATATTTTGGTGCGGTATCATTTATATGTAATCTTAAACGAGACAATGATGATGCTGCTAATAAAAAGTATTTTGGTGCGGTATCATTTATATGTAATCTTAAACTAATGGTGCAACTATTGAAATAGTGAAAGAATTTTGGTGCGGTATCATTTATATGTAATCTTAAACATAAAAAAGGTGAAACAACAACTGGAACGTATTTTGGTGCGGTATCATTTATATGTAATCTTAAACCTTTCAATATTTCCATTTAACATTTTATCTATTTTGGTGCGGTATCATTTATATGTAATCTTAAACATTTTATTATTTTCAAAAAACATTTTTCTTGATCATGAAGGCAACAATTATGAAAATGATTTAGTTATTGATAGCACAGTTTTAAATTCAAATGCCACAGTATACCAAGTACAATTTACAAGTTCTGTTGGTACATATGCAAAGTGAATTAAAGTAAAAATTAATTTTATAGATGGTTACACTAAAAACGATAATTTAACAATTGAATTACTAGTAGCATACATTTGTTCAAATACTTATAGATTAGTATGTTATTCCAATTTTTAAGAATAAAATATTAAATTATATTTTGCTCTTAATCATTTAAGATTTACATATACTTCCTTATTAATTTTTGCAAATTTTTTATTTAATATATAATATACAAAAGGAAATAATATGAAAAAAATAATTAAATTAAGCCTATTAGGAACATTATTATCAGCTAGCACATTAGCAATTACATTTCCAATATTTAGTTGCAGTCTTTTTAGTGATCTTACTAACCCTGGTGGAACAGAGCATCCTAACCCACCTCTTCCAGTTATTGAATTAACAGTGGTTGATAATGGCTACCCTTGGGCCATTATGCAAGAATTAAAAAATAGTTTGACAGCTCATTGACCTAATTTTGATTCTCAAAAAGAACTTGCAGCACAATGAAGGGTGGGTGAAAAACTATCAGAAACACAGTCTTTAGCAATTATGAATAATTTATCTTTTAAAGATTATGAAGGGAATGAATATAAAAGTTCTTTAGTTGTTGATAGTATAGTTTTTGCTACTGAAACAATTTTATCCGAAAGATCATTTACAAATGGTAAAACTTATCAAGTAATGCATGGACCTGAAATAAAAATTAATCTTAAAGATGGTTTCCTTACAAACGATAGTTTAACAATCAAATTAACAGATGCATATATTTGTCCATATCCTTATAGATTAGTATAGTTATTCCAATTTTTAAAAATAAAATAATAAATTATATTTTACTCTTAATTATTTAAGATTTACATATACTAACTTATTAATTTTTGAAAATTTTTTATTTAATATATAATATGAAAAAAATAATTAAATTAAGCCTATTAGGAACATTATTATCAGCTAGCACATTAGCAATTACATTTCCAATATTTAGTTGCAGTCTTTTTTAGTGATCTTACTAAACCAGGTGAAACCATTATACTAACTAGTGTTAATTATTCGAAAGCTAGGGAAGCTCTCAGTTCTGAAATTATAAAAGAAATGAAATTCTTGGTAATTTTAAAAAACAACAAGCACTTGTAGAAAAATGAAAAGTTGGAGTCAAACTATCTGATACACAAAAATTAACAATTACAAATAATTTACATTTTGTAGATTCTGAAGTCAACAAGTATGAAAATGATTTAGTTATTGATAGCATAGTTTTCAATTCAAATACCACAGTATACCAAGTACAATTTACAAGTTCTGTTGGTACATATGCAAAGGGAATTAAAGTAAAAATTAATTTTTAAAAAGGTTATGATGCACTTAATTTAGATTAACTGTTTGTTTTTGAAGATATGATAATTGGTTCATAAGATATAAACAACTCTATCGATAAAATATTTTAATTAAAAATTTAATAAAATTAAGATTTTCTAGTAACTTTATCATAATCCATTTAATTAGTAGTACCTTTTCAAAGGTTTTAATATATTTAAATTATTTAATATTAGTAAGCTTAATAAAGCATATTATAAGTATTGGTAATTGCTTTTTATAAAAAATTCATTTTTTATTTATAAAATTTTTGAAAGATCTTTATTCTAATTTTTAATAACTTTTATAGGAATGAAAGTTTGACGAATAATTATATAAATAAAAATACTTAGCAATTATAAATAATTTATCTTTTAGATATTATGAAGGCAATTAATATAAAAGTTCTTTAGTTGATGCCAGAATAGTTTTCATTTATAAAACATTCGTTTATCAATTACAATCAATAAGTAAAAAATTCACTAAATTATGGGTGTTTCTGAAATAAAAATTAATCTTATAGATATTTACAATATAGAAAATAATTCAGTACATAATAATATATATGGAAAAATTTAACAATTTAATTAAAATTTGCATATGTTTGTCATTCTATTTATAGATTATTTTATAATTTGAAATTTTATTGTTTAAATATA
>JBOFGT010000018.1:0-26521 GCA_051649265.1 Mycoplasmoidaceae bacterium | reverse complement strand
CATTAAAAATTTTTTCAATTCCCATTATCTTGCTTCTCCTAAAACCATTTTTTCTTTTTTTACTTTTTTACTAGATATCATGAAGCTTTTCTTAATATTTTTTAAAATATCATCAGTAATTTCTGAATTTGAGTAAACTTCAATAATTGGTGTCCCTTTTTTAACTATATCACCATTTTCTTTTAATAAAAGTATCCCAGCATCATAATCTATAGAAACATCTTTATTTATTCTTCCTCCACCCAAGTCAAAAACAGATTGACCAATAATTAATGAAGACAATATTTTAAAGTAACCAGACTTATTTGAAATAATAGTTTTTTTATGTTTTGCATTCAATTTTAAATTATTAAAATCTTCTTTGTTTAGTTTAGAACCTTGATCATAAGCTCACTCTATAAACTTATTATATGGTTTTAAAGATTTAATCATTTTATCAATTTTATTCTTTGAATCAGAAAAAGATTTAGATTTTTTGAAATCAATTAATATGTCAGAAATAGTTATATAAATTAGCTCTTTCAATTTTTTAGATTCATATTTCCCTTTTAAAAAATTTAATGATTCTATAATTTCAATCTTATTTCCAATTGCATTACCCAATGGTTGGTTCATATTTGTAAAATGACAAATAACATTGACTTTTTCTTTTCTTCCAATTTTTATACAAAGTTTACCAAATTCTTCTGCAGTTTTTATGTCTTTAAATAGAGCTCCAGAGCCAACCTTAATATCAAGATAAATGTGTTTAGAACCAAGAGCCAATTTTTTAGACATTATTGATGAAGCTATTAATGGAATAGACATAACTGTTTCTGTATCATTTCTTAATGAATAAAATATTTTATCAGCTGGAGTTAAATTTGATGATTGCTCAACTATAACCATTTTATTTTTTTTAAAAATTTTTTTAGCTTCATCAATAGATAAGGAAGTATTAATTCCAATTGATTCTAGTTTATCAATTGTTCCTCCTGTGAATCCTAGGCCCCTTCCTGACATTTTAAAAACAGGAATGTCAAAACAAGCTAATATTGGTGTAAGGATTAGTGTTACTTTGTCCCCAACTCCTCCTGTTGAATGTTTATCAATCGTTCTTGGAATTGTTTTTAGTGTAAAACCAGAGTTTTTCATTGCAATTGTTAATCAATATGTCTCATTAAAAGACATCCCATTAAAAAAAATAGCATTAAGCATAGTAGAAATTTGATAATCTTTAATTTTTTTATCGCAAGACATTTTTACAAAAGAAAATATTTCTTCTTTTGTTAATTTTTCATTGTTTATTTTTTTACTTAATAAATTATTTATGCTAATTTTGTTTTTCATAAAAACTAATACTTATATCTAATGATAATTTAACCATTTTAGAAAAACCAATTTGTCTTTCTTCTGCAGGCATTGCTTCATCTGTAACTAAAGAATCGCTACATGTTAATAAACATAAAGCTTTCTTATTTAAAATAATTGAATTTGCAAATAAACCAAAAGCCTCCATTTCGACAACTTCAGAATTTGACTTTTTAAGTCATTCTTCGCATGATAAGCTGCTATAAAATACATCAGAAGAGTGACAATTAATTTTTTTAACTTTTACACCATTTTTTTTTGATGTTTCAAAAGCTAAATCAACCATTTCTTTATTTGCAGGAATAATCTTATTTTTAATATCTAAGCCAAGTATTTCTGCATATGAAGAATCAGAATAAGCATTATTAACAATAAGAACATCACCTAAATTTATATCTCTGACATAAGTTCCTGCTGAGCCTACTCTAATAATTAAATCGACATCATAAAATTTAAATAATTCATATGAATAAATACCAATTGATGGAATGCCCATACCATGTCCCATAACTGTAATTTTTTTATTATTATAGGTTCCAGTAAAAGCTAGCATGCCTCTAACTGAATTAACATTAACAACATCTTTTAAAAAGTTTTCAGCTATTCATTTAGCTCTTAATGGATCTCCTGGCATAATAACAATTTTTGCTATATCATTTTTCTTTGAATTTATATGTGGTGTCATAAGTTATCTCCATGTTTAATTTAAATATATTGTTATAATAATTTTAACATTATAAATAAAAAATGATTTTTTTATATTTATTTTTAATAAAATATAAGTCATATAAAAAGAGAGATAAATTATGATTTCAAAAGATGTTTTAATAATAGGTGGAGGACCAGGAGGAATGTACACAAGTATAATTGGGTCATTAATAAATGTATCTTCAATATTAGTTGAGTCAAATGATAATCTTGGTGGTCAACCAATGCAACTATATGCTCAAAAGGATATCAATGACTATCCTGGTTTTTTAAAAATAAAACCATATGTTTTCACAGAAGGAATGATAAAACAAATTGAATCAAACCCAAATAAAATTAAAGTTTTTGTAAAAACAACAATTATAGAAATTCTTAAGGATGGAGAATACTTTTTAACAAGACTTACAAATGATGAAATAGTAAAAACCAAATTTATTATAATTGCTACAGGTTCTGGCTCTTTTTCTCCAATAAAAAGCGATCTATTAGAAAAAGCAAAATATTCTAATGTTCACTATGTATTTCAAGGGGAAAAGTATTATAAAAATAAAAAAATAGTAATACTTGGTGGTGGAGATTCTGCTCTTGATTGAGCTAATTATTTAAAAGAAAATAAAGTGACCAATGATGTTATTTTGGTTCATAGAAGAGATGAATTTAAAGCTAGACAAGAAAAAATAGACAAATTAAAATTAAATAAAACTAAAGCATATTTGAACTATGAATTATCTAAAATATCAAAAGAAAATATTAAAATCAAGAAAAATGAGTCAAATGAAGAAATAACATTGAAATACGATTTCCTACTAGTTCAATATGGTCAAGAAACAAAAAGAACAGGAGATATCGAAGTTTTGAAAAAAATTAAAAGAAATAAATTAAATAAAATAATAATAGATATTAATTGCAAAACTAATGTTGAAAGCATTTATGCTATTGGTAATTCAAATCATTTTGAATCAAAACCTAACTTAATTATTTCTGCGATGGCTGAAGGTGCAACAGCAATGTATAGTATAAGAGCAAAAATTAGAGAAAATATGTAAAAAATAAGGTTTAAAACCTTATTTTATTTTGTCTACAACTTCATAAACTTCTTCAAATTTAACTGGTTGTCCAACATCTTCATTGTATGCAGCAAGAGCTATTTTTTTATTTTTATCAATTACAAAAATTGATCTATATAAAGTCATATAAGGATCCATTAATACTCCATATGATCTACCAAAATTATTATCTCTATAATCACTTAATATTATTGCATTTTTATTATTTGATTCACATCATCTAGAAAAAGCAAATGGTAAATCAACTGAAACTGTTAATACTACAACATCATCATTATCATTATATTTTTGATTAAATGTTTTTGTCTGTAAATCGCATACTTTTGTATCAATAGAAGGGATAACAGATATTATTATTATTTTTCCTTTTCAACTATCAAGCGATTTAGCTTCCATATGTTCATTATATAATTCAAAATCAGGCGCATCATCACCAACACTTAATTTTTTGCCAATTAATTTAAAATTTTCTGCTTTAAAACTTGCCATTTTTTTACCTCTTTATTTATTTGTCTTTAAATAATAACATATTTACTAATCATTAAAACATTTAAAATAATATAATTGAAATAATGTAAAAATTAAATGGGATGAAAATGAGTTTATTGAACGAGTTGAAGAAAAGAAAAATAATAAATAATATCACAAATGAAAAAAAAGCTAAAAAATTTTTCGATAATAAGGGTAGCGTATATGTCGGCTTTGATCCTTCTTTTCATTCACTTCATGTTGGAAATTTAATTATGATTATTTTACTTAGAAGATTTAATAATGAAGGTTTTAAAACATATGCAATATTGGGAGGAGCTACTGGAATGATTGGCGACCCTTCTGGAAAACAATCGGAAAGAAACCTTTTATCTGAAGAAACCTTAAAAAATAATATAATTGGCGTTTCAAAACAATTAAAAAAATATACAAATTCAGAAGTAATAAACAATTATGATTTTTATAAAGATTCCAATGTTTTAGATTTCTTAAGAGATGTGGGCAAATATATTAACATAAACTATATGTTAGAAAAAGATATAATCAAAAATAGATTAGAAACAGGAATATCTTATACTGAATTTTCATATTCTATTTTACAAGCATATGATTTTTATATTTTATGAAGAGACAAAAATATAAATTTACAAATGGGGGGGTCTGATCAATGAAGTAACATTACATCTGGTATTGATCTAATTAAGAAATTTGATTTAAATAACGATGCATTTGGAATAACAATTAATTTATTAACTAAAAAAGATGGAACAAAATTTGGCAAATCAGAAAAAGGTGCAATTTATTTAGATAGCGAAATTTCTTCACCTTATGAAATGTATCAATTTTTTTACAACCAAAGCGATGAAGATATTGAAAAAATAGTTAATTTTTTTAGTTTAAAAAAGTTAGATGAAATAGAAGAAATAATTAATAGTCATAAAAAAAACACTAAACTTAGAATCGCACAAAAAGAAATTTCTTATGAAATTGTTTGTTTTATACATGGAAAAGATGCTGCAGAAAATGTAATTAAAATGAATGAATTAATTTTCAATAAAAAATTTAATGATCTTTCTAAATTACAATTTGACATGATTGCAATTAAAAATATTACATCTGAAATAAAAGAAGAAAAAATAAAAATATTAGATGCAATAGTTTTAACAAATATTTGTGAATCTAAATCTCAAGCTAAGAATCTAGTATCTCAAAAATCAATAAGAATAAATGGTAATGATATTCAAGATATTAATTTTGAACTTACTAAAAAAGATTCTTATTATAAAAAATATACTATCGTTCAAAAAGGAAAAAAAAATTTCAAAATATTGAAATGAATTTAAATACTAATGAGTAAAACTAAAATTGAAAAAAATTACATTATTTATAATGGGAAAAATATATATTTTACTGTCGCATATAAAAATGTAAAGAATATGACTTTAAAAGTAAAAGACACAATACAGGTTGTGGCCCCATTTTATATTTGTAAAGAGGAAATAAATAATTTCATATATAAAAACATAGATAAACTTTTATTTGTTTTGGAAAAGAAAACAAATAATAAATATTTTAATTATAAAAAAAATATGATTAGAATGATGGGCGAAAATTATGAAATATTAGTGAATATTTCTAATTCAAAGAGCACCTGAAAAATAATTGGAAATTCAATTTATATGAACCTAAAATCTATTGATGATAAAGAGTTAGTTTTGAGAAGAATATTTAAAAAAAAAGCAGAAGAATATTTAAAGAATAGATTAGATGAAATCTCTAACTTAACAGGAATAAAATACAACTCAATTAATTTTAAATGAATGACTGCTAAATGAGGTTATTGTGATAATAGAAATAATATTGTTATTTCTACAAAAACAATAATTTTAGATGAAAATATGATTGACTATATTTTAGTCCATGAACTTTGTCATACAATAGAACATAATCATTCTAAAAAATTTTGATTATTAGTTTCAAAGATAATTCCTAATTACAGAGAAATAATAAAAAAAATCAAGTCAATTAACTTGATTTAATTATTTCTTTTTTTAAGTACTCATTAATATAAAGACTTTCAACACCTACAAAGACATTAGTAGCGCTTTTTTTAAGTTCTTCGTGTGCACTATCAACAGTTATTGCAACAAAAGATTTTTTAAATATTCCAATGTCATTTAGTGAATCACTAAATGACATAATTGCACTTTTTTCTAAACGATATTTTTTATTATTATTAATAATATCCATAGCAGTGCTTGGACTAACACTAGGAGCAGTTATGATAATCTTTCTATTATTCATTATTTTAAATGAAAGAGAATTATCTGAATTATTAAATAATTTAACAACACTATTCAAATCAACATTTTCTAAAAAAGTAATAGATATATTTAAAAGATTAGTGTAAGCATTAATATCATCAATTACTTCAAATTCAACATTCTTGTTTAATCTCTGATATTCTTCTAATTTTTTATTAAACATTTTATATTTATTGTCTCATATATAAACATCACCATTTTTTTGGTAAATTTCAACAAAAATTTTCTGACAAAAATTAAAATCAATTTTTCTTACAAGTGTGTCAGCTTGTTTAATTGCCTTATTATCTAATAAAAATCTTTCAACAACTCTTTTCTTTTTAAAAGAATAAATTTCACCACCATAAGAACATATTAAGTATGAATCATTTACAGGCATATATAAATTTGAAGCCATTTTAGAAGCAATTTTAGAATGATAACCACTAATTGATGTAAAATTAACTCCATTATCAATTAGATAATTAAGTGTTCTTCTAATTTCTCCATTTTCAATTTTATTATTTTGAATATCTCTTCAAATGCTGTCAATATTCATTAAAACTCATTTTATTTGTCCCATAATTAACTCTCCTATTTGCTTTCTTTATTTTCTTTAATTATATCTCTTTGTTTGTCTAAAGCTTCTTTAGGAAGCTTTAATTCTTTGTGAATATAGTCAATTTGTTTTTTTGTTATAGTTTCTAAAATTATAAGAGAATCTACAATTAAATCTAATTCTTTTTTATTTTTTTTAATAATATTTTTTGCATATTCATATTGAGTAGCAATAATTTTTTCAACTTCTTTATCAATTAATTTAGCTGTATCATCAGAGTATAATTTATTTTGATATGGGTTTGATGTTCCTTCTGAAGGAATAAACTGTGTCATACCTAAATTACTCATCCCTAATTGTGTAACCATTGATCTAACAATGTTCGAAACCTTAAATAAATCATTTGATGCACCTGTGGATACATTCATTGGTCCATAAATAACTTCTTCAGCTGCTCTACCACCTAATGTACTTGCAACAATTCCAAGTAAATCACTTTTTCTTTGAATAGATAATTCTTGTTTTTCTGGAGTGGATAAAGTATATCCAGCTGCATTACCTCTTGGTATAATAGTAATTTTTTGAACTACATCTGAACCTGGTGTATGAAGTCCAACTAAAGCATGTCCTGCTTCATGATAAGCAATTTGTTTTTTCTCATGAGCAGTAATAATTCTAGATTTCTTTGAAGGACCACCTATAACTCTATCAATAGCTTCATCAATATCTTTTGTTGAAACAACAGTTTTATTTTCTCTAACTGCTAAAAGAGTTGCCTCATTTAAAACGTTCTCTAATTGAGCTCCTGAAAAACCAGGTGTTCTTCTTGCAATATCTTCTAAACTGACATTCGCTGAAATATTTTTATTTCTTGCGTGAATTTTTAATATTTCAGTTCTTTCTTTGATATCTGGAAGATTAACAGCAATATGTCTGTCAAATCTACCTGGTCTAATAACTGCTGGATCAAGAACATCCAATCTATTAGTAGCAGCCATAACAACAACACCATTATTAGGTTGGAAACCATCCATTTCAGAAAGTAATTGGTTAATAGTTTGATCACCAACACCACCAGAACTATCAAACTTACCTCTTTTAGAAGCAACTGAATCAATTTCATCAATGAAAATAATTGAGGGAGCTGCTTTAGCAGCTTTAGAAAATAAATCTCTAATTCTTTTGGCACCTACACCAACTAACATATCTTCAAATGAAGAACCTGAAGCTTGAAAGAAAGGAACATTAGATTCTCCAGCAACAGCTTTAGCCAATAATGTTTTACCCGTTCCAGGTGGTCCATAAAGCATAACACCTTTTGGAGTTCTAGCACCCATTATTGCATATTTGTTCGGTTCTCTTAAATAATCAACAATTTCCATTAATTCTAATTTTTCTTCCTCAATACCAGCAACATCAGAAAATTTAACTTCTGAATCATATACTTTTTGTTGGAATTTACCAATATTGAATACTGATTCATTTGAAGAAGAACCACCTGACATCTTTTTCATTGATCAAAATAAAACAATTATTAATAAAGTTATTGGTAAAAAACTAATAATAGTAAGTAGTGGATTAAACTTAGCAATTGGAGCAGTAGCATTTAATAATAATTGAGTTGACAATTGATTAAGAATTGTATTTTCGATAATATCACTACCTACAATTGGAGTACCAATACCTGTTTTAGCATCAAAAGTATAATTACCTATTTGAATTTGATCACTATTTGGAATATATCTTGCATTAATTATAAATCCTTGAAATAGGAAAACATCAATATGTAATGAAAGTTGAGCAGTTGTTGATCCTCAAAATACTTGAACTTTTGTGTTTTTTGTTAGTTCAAAAGTATTATTATTATCATTATTAAAAGTAAATTTTATATTAGAAGGTTCATCTGGAGTACCAACACCAACTGATTCTATTTTAGAAACATTTTTAACTGGAGGGGTAAAAACACTTAATGCTTGTCAAAAAGCAATTCCACCTATTATTATCAATGTAAAAACAGATCAAAAAGCAATTTTCTGTCGCTTTTTCATTCTCTCAGCAACTGCTGGATTTGTTTTAGTTTTGTTATCGCTTTTTTTGTTGTCTAATGCTGGTTTTACTGGTGGATTAGGAATGCTTTTAGTAGCATTAGTATCATTTCCAGAATTTTTATTTTCTGTTTTTTCTATATAATTTATCATAAAATTCTTTTCAGCGAAATTAAGAGTTTGTTTGAATTGCAAAGCTTTTTTTAATTGTAATTTTTTTTTCATTTTTTTTCCTTAATTCAAGAATTCTTTTTTAAGAACCCCAACAAACTCATAGTTTCTATATTTTTCTTTATAATCTAATCCAAATCCAATAATAAATTTATCTGGAATAGAGAAGCAAGTGTAGTCAGGTTCTAAGTCAACCTTTCTATTTCCATCTTTGCTTAATAAAGTAACGATTTTAATTGATGCAGGTTGTCTTTCTCTTAATTTATCTATAACATACTTAATTGTATAACCAGAATCAATAATATCTTCAACCAATAATATATGTTTTCCATTTATATTTGTAGTTACATCTTTTGTAATTTCTGGAATACCTACAGCATTTTGTGTTCCTTTAAAGCTTGAAACAATCATAAAATCTAATTCAACATCTATTTCTAACTTTGTTATTAATTGACCTAAGAATGGGATACAACCCTTTAGAATACCAATAAGTAAAACAGGAGTATTTGTATCTTTGTATTCATTGTCAATTCACTTAGATGCTTTTGAAATACCATCATCTATTTCTTTTTTTGAAATAAGTATTTCAGAAACCTTAGAATAATATGATTTTTTCATTAGTTACCTTTTTTATAAATTATACTTTCCAATAAAATCACACAATTACACTGTATCATGTCCTTATCTTCTTCTCATCTCGTAGCTTTAATATTGATATAATTACAATTGGTTAATTTCTTTAAAGAATTAATAATATTATCTTTATAATTTTTCATAATTATTTTTTCGCAAATTAAGCTAATATCAACATTACAAATTTTGTATTTTAAGGCATTCATTTTTTTAAAGCATCAAATAATATTATTTGAGAAGAAATACTTTTATTTTTCTCATCTTGATCACTAAAATGATCACCAATATCACCCAATCCTAAAGCGCCATAAATAGACTCTGCTAATGCATGTAAAACAATATCCCCATCTGAATATGATATTATTTCATAATTAGATTTAATTTTTACACCGCCAAAATAAACGAATGATTCCTTCTTTTTCATAGAATGAATATCATTGGATAAACCAACTCTATACATATATGCCTCATTTATAAAATACAAATTAATTATATAATATAAAGCAATTAAAGATTATAAAATAATATTTAATTAAATGAATAGTTTTTTAAAATCTTCTAAAGGTTTATTTTCCTTATCTGAAATAATTTTTCCATCACTAATTTCAATTATTTGATTAGCTATTTGAGCCACTCTTGAATCATGTGTAACAAGTACAATTGTTGTGCCACTTTTATTAATTTTTTTTAATGTCTCTAGTACATTATAACTTGTGTATGAATCCAATGAACCAGTTGGTTCATCACCGAAAATAATTTTTGGGTTTTTCACTAAAGCTCTTGCAATTGAAACTCTTTGTTGTTGACCACCTGATAGTTCATTAGGCATTTTTTTTACATGATTTTGTAAATCCAAAAAAGTAATTATTTCTCTTACTTTTGATTTTAATAATCTATTTTTTGATAAGTAAATTCCAGTTCTAATATTATCTATTACATTCAAAGTAGAAAGTAATCCATAATCTTGAAAAATAAATGAAACATTTTCTCTTCTAAAATTTATTAAATCAGAGTTTGAATAATAGCTTAAATTAGAATCTACCGAAATCAATTCTCCACCGCTACATTTAGTCATTCCAGACATAAGATTCATTAAAGTGGTTTTACCTGAACCAGATTTTCCAATAATCACAGTGAAAGAACCTTCTTTAATTTTAAGTGAAATGTGTTCTAAAATTATAGTTTCAACTGATTTTGTTTTAGCAATTTTTGAAACATCTTTTAATTCTATTATGTAACCTGGTGTGTTTTCTTTATGCATTAATTTTTTTTTGTTCATAACTGCTCAATCTTATTTAATATTTTTAGTTAAATCTAATTTTTTAATTTTTCTTCAATTTAATAAAAATGCTAAAAAGAAGAAGGCTATAACAGAAATTTCTGCAATTGCATAATCCGCAATTAATATTGGTGCTATTAATAGTATGCTTGTTGCATCAAAAATTATTTTAACATAAAGGAAATTAACAAAGAATGATAGAGGAATTGAAATTATAACACCAGCAACAATTGCAACAAAGTAAATACTCATAAATGAGAATGCATTAGTTGTGTTTTTTAAACCTAATATTTTCATCATTCCAGCAATTTTTAATGAATCACTAATCAACATATGAATCATTAAACCTATTATTATTGTGGAAACTAAAACTATAATTAATAAAATTGTAATTTCAATAAAATTAGCTGTATCAGAAACATTTTGAAATAAACTCAATAAAGCATCAATAGAAACAATATTATCTATAAGAGAAACATAGGTTTGTTCGCCATATTTCTTTACAATATTTTCCTGAAATTTTTTAGCTATTTCTAATTTTTCATTTGCTTGAAGACTATTCAAAATAGGATTATTAATATCATCACCAATTATTATTTCATAATCAATTCCAGTGATTTCAGATGCTTTTATTAAATTTGAGTAATTTGTTTTTTGGAGAATTTCATAAAAAGAATTATTATCTGTTCTATCTTCTTTTGGATATAAACCACTAGGAGAATAAAGAGAAATTGTATTAGTAATTTGAACTAATTCTTCACTATTACTAAATATAGCATTGAATGGCTCATCAGAATCTAGTTCTGGATTATTATGATCTTTAAAATTCTTTTTAAGTGTATTCATACCAGTTAATTCGTTTGCATATTCTTGTAAAGTAAAAAACTCATTATTTTGAAATGATTCACTAATGCCAACAATAATTAAGTCAAATTCAAAATTTGAATTAGGAACATCATTTTCATATCTATCTATATGATTATTAACTTTTATTTTAATAGTGTCTTTTTCTCTTAAATTAAAATTTCTAGAAGTAAATTTATTAATTATAATAGGATATAATTTTTGTATTGGATCATATTCAAATTTAATTAATTTATCAATTAAATTAATATTTTCTGAATTTGATAATGATACAAATTTTGTATTTTCTTTTATTCCGTTCATTGAAAATTTATTGCTAGGTATATCAATAGATTGACCCTTGTTTTCCTTAATAGAGAAATCTATATTTGTATATGTTTCATCCAAAATATTTTCACCATCAGTCATAAGAGGGACTTTGTTATAATTAATTGTATAATTCTTATTAGCAGAATCTATATTGTTGTATGCATGAAGCATTAGACTAACAAATTCATGATTAATTAATGTAGATGAAAAACCTGACATAATTTTTCTCTTAGAAAGAACTAAATAATCATTTAAATCATCTTCATCAACAAATAAATTTTTGAATGCATTAGGATCATTTTCTGTCGAATTATCTGTAAATTTTTTTAATGAAACAGAAACTTTTTGCTCTGGATTGAATGTTCCTGTTTTAGATGAACCAGTTAATTCAATAATTTCAAAAGTAGAATTATCAATAGTAAGACTTGATAATAAATCTTTAAAAGAGTTGTCTGCATAGTTTTTTTGATTACTTGGCATTAATCTAGCCGCAATCTCTCAAGGATTATTACCTAAAATAGAAACATCAAGAAGTGTTCTATTTTGTGACTTTTCTTTTAAATAGTCAATTCTATTTTGATTTGTAAGATCTGCAGTTGATGGAAGATGTCAATTTCCATTTTCATATAATGTATTAAATGTAGGATTTTTTATTGTTGAATCATTATTATCTATAATTTCACTATAAACATAATATGGACCACCATTATTAACATCTCCTACAGTAATAAGTGAAGCTTGTGGGTTTTCAGAAATAAAGCTATCTAATTGAACGGATGTATAAGATTTCATATTTTCATATTTTCCCTCCACTAATGTCATGCCTATACTATTAATTGGAACACCATAATATTGACCAGAAACATTTGTAGGGCTGAATAATTTTAAATCATACTTATATTGCTTAGATCCAAAAGTGCTAATTCTTGCATCATCAAATTTACCATATGTAGAAGAAGCAAAAATTAATGATGTCATAACTAAAGATGTCATGATAGAAAGTAAAAGTAATTTTGAAATAGAATGGTATGCTAATGAAACTCTAAATTTATTAAGCGGATTTGAACTCTTTAATATTTTTTTAGAACCTTGAGAAAGAAGGTTACCTTTATATTGAGCATCACTTTTCATTAAATAAACGTTGTCACCTTTTAAAGAAAATAATGTAATTATAAATGTAATTAATGCATAAAACAAAACTAGACCAATAACAAATATTGAAAATGAAATAGCATTAAAAGCTGTATACTTGACTGGTAAGGTTCAAAAATTTTGAAAAATAAGCATCGCTGGGCTTTGAAGAATAAGTCCTAAAGTAAATCCAACAGTTGTACCTATTATAATTAATAATCCCATACAAATAATCATAGGTAAAACTATATCTCATTTTTTATAACCATTTGCTTGCAAAACACCTAAATTAACTTTATTAAGATCTAAGAATCTTTTAATAAATAAAATTGAAATAACTATCGAAATAACTGTGATAAATGATGTCAAAAAATAAGAAACTAACGTAATGATATTCATCACATTAGGAATATAAACAACTCTTAAAGCAGATGGTGTTATTATATTATTTAAATCATCAACAAAAAAAGCAGCTTGCATGTTGCTTGGTCAATCCATTAATGTTCTTGATAGATTATTAATTTGTTGAAGAACCGCAGACTTGTCTTTTACATTATCATTAAATTTCCCAAGAATCATTGTTTCTAATTCAGAATTTCTAAATGAATCTTGAACTTTTAAAAAGCCAGCGCTGTTTGTATAAAAGAAAACTTCAGTTTCAAGATTAGGTATTATTCTTTGATTTGATAAAACAGGATATATAAAATCTGGTGATAGACCTGAACCAAGTATTATGTAATCAATACTGTCAATACTTATTTTGAATTTTTCATCTATTGTTTCAAATCATTTTAAAAAATCATTTTGAGAATCATTTTGATGGAGCATTCATTCTGAATGTGAAAATATTTCTTTTTTATGCTTAGAAAGATATTGAGGTGTAACTACTGCTTCATAAGAACTTTTATCTTCTATAATTCCTGTTAAAGGTATTAATGAATTTTCATCAAAAGTAATAGAAAATGCTTTTTCTTTATAAAGTTTATTATTTATAATTCTTTTAAAATTACTTTGACCACTTCTAGCTAAACCATTTGGGCTATTTGGTAAACCAAAAGGAATAGAAATTGTTCAAGGATTGGCATCTGGTTTTTCTTTTAAAATTTTATCGAAAGCATTATATTGGTTATTTCTTGAAGTATTTGTTCAATCAACATTTGCCAATATTTCAATAATTTTTTTACCTACTTTAATATCAGAAGATTTGTCTCCAGGTAAATCTGAATAGTATTGAAAAATACCAGAAAAAGCTTCATCTACATCAGAAAGATTTTTCCCTTCAAATAAAACAATTTTATCTATTATATTTTTTCTATCAGTTTCAATTACTTTGTAAAAAATATTTTGCTTATTTGTTGGAATATTTATTGATCTAAAATTTCTCAAAGATGTTGGAGTTTTGTTTTCAATATCAGAAATATATTGAATAGGCATATAATTAATAGTTAAGGTCTCTAATTTTGATAATTGATCTTCAATTGAGGCAGAAACTAAATCATTTATTATTTCATCTGAAGGAATTGTTTCATGACCAATTGAAACAAAAGTATTTTCTTCAAAAAGAAATTTGTTTTGTGAAAAAAATTGATTAGAAGTTTCACCATTTATCTTTCAAGATTGGTAGTCATTGAAAATTTTCGAATATGAATTTGTTCAAATGTTTGTACTATTTGGTCCAGTAATAGGAGTTATTTTATAACTATATGTTTTTTCTGAAGAGTTGTAAGATCCACTATTAGGTACAAGAGCATAGCTAGAATTACCAAGTGTGAATCTTTCGTTAATTACAAAATCATGTAAATTACCATTCTTAGTTACTCTCTCATAAGAAGCATTAAGATTGTTAGTTGCATTATTTAAACTCGTAAATATAGCAGATGAAAATAAAACTAACATTATCATTCCAATAACAGAAAATAAGTTTTTAGTGAAAAATTTAATTATTGATTTTATTATTATCTTTTTCTTTTGCATTATAAACCCACGTAAATAAATAATAACATTTTTTTGGATAAAATATGAAAAAATATGTTAATTTTTTAACTATTACTATGTAATAGTTAAATCATATAGTTTTTTAACCAATAATAAAAGATAATTTAACTAGCTTATTTCTGTGTTAATTTTTATCAAAATGTGTATTATTACATAATTAATTACGTAATTAAAAATTATAATGAAGGCATATTTATATATTTATAATGATATAATTAATTACGTAATTAATTATATCTAATGAATAATAGATTTAAACATATTTTTATGTAATTAATTACGTAATTAAAAAAATATTGGAGAAACTAATTATTAATGATATAATTAATTACGTAATTAAAATCAAGGAAAATAATGATAATAAGTATAGTTAATAATAAAGGCGGAGTTCTAAAAACTACATTAGCAACAAACATTGCAGCAGCATTTTCTTTGAATAAAAAAAGGACTATTATAGTAGATCTTGATGGGCAAGGAAATGTATCAGCTACATTTGGTAAAAATCCTTATACATTAAAAAAAACAGTTATAGAGGTGTTAAAAGATGAGTGTGAATTGGATGAAGCAATAATAAAAGAAAGAGAATTCTTACATATATTACCAAGCAATGATGAGCTAAACTTTTTTGATATATTTATATCAAATGGAGAGTTAAAACCTGAATCTCTAAAAAAAATCATATATTCTTTAGAAAAAAAATATGATTACATAATAATAGATACACCACCTATGATGTCTACAATTGTTTCAATTGTATTATCAGTAAGTAATGTTACTCTAATACCATTTGAGCCTGATCAATATGCAATACTTGGGCTAAGAAGAGTTGTTGACGCATCTAAAATGATTATAGAAAAGGGTAATAAAGATTTAATTGTCATTGCCATACCTACAAAAGTTAATCAAAGAGTAACAATTCATAATGAAATAATTGAAAAATCTATCAAACCTAAATTAAATTCACAAGGAATACCTGTTACTAATAATTATGTAAGTCAGTCTACAAAATCTACTGCATCTGTTGGATATGAAAGAGTACCAATAACATTAAGCATACAAAAGAGCAAGTTTCAACTTGAATATTTAGAAATAACAAGAGAAATAATAGAAATTATAAGAGGAATTAAAATTGAACAAAAGAAAATTTAAGTTTATTGATCTAGCAGATGATGATTACATAGAAGAAGAAATTGTTAATCAAAAAGAATCAAATAATGTAAATCAAATAGAAATTAAAAAAATTCAAGAAAAAGAAAGTATAGTAAATGATCACATTCAAGAAGAAACAAAATTAGAAGTTGTTGAAGAAAAACCTATACTAATTAGAGAGTCTAAAATTATCAATGTCGATGAAATAAAAAATGCTCCAAACCCAAAACCTAAAACATTAGAAGCACAAAAAAACATTAGAACAACTAAAGATGTAATAAATAAAAATGGAAAAGTAGAAATTTTTTTTAAAGAAAAGGAAAAACTTGATGTTAAAACAAATATTTATTTAAAAAAAGATAATTATGCAAGAATAGAAGAAATATATAAAACTACTGGTAATAGTCGTTCTTCTATAATAAATAAATTAATTGAAATAGCTTTAAACAAAATTAATGATAATTAATTGTTATTGTCAAAAATTGTTGCTGATAATAATTTTTGATTATCATCCATGTTAATCATTTTTACACCTGAAGTAGATCTTCCAATTACTCTAATTTGAGATAGTGAAATTCTATTTATTTTTCCTGATGAAGTCAACATTAATAGATCTTCATTTCCATTAACAACACTAGAAAAAATCATATTTCCTGTTTTGTCATTTACTTTTAATGATATTACTCCTTTTGATCCTCTTTTTGTAAGTCTATAAGTATCAATATTTGACAATTTACCAAAACCATTTTCACCTATAGAAAGTATTAAATTACCTAAACTTGATGATGATGAACCTGTAACAGTATGTTTGGGTATCAATTTAATACCTCTAACACCTGATGCTGTTCTTCCCATAACTCTAGAATCTTTTTCATTAAATCTTACTAAATGTCCACTAGTTGATCCAATAAATATTTCTTCATTGCCATTTGTTTTAAATACATATTTTAACAAGTCATTTTCTCTTAAAGTAATAGCTATTTTACCATTTGATCTTATTGAAGAATATTCGAGTAAATCAGTTCTTTTAATAACTCCATTAAGTGTTACAAAAAATAAGAAACTATCCTCATATTTTTCTATAGGAAGAATTGTTAAAATTCTTTCATTCTTTTCAATATTCATAATATTTAGAGCAGGCATTCCCTTACCCTGTCTACTTCCTAATGGAATTTGATGAGCTCTTATTCTATAAACTTTACCCTTATCACTAAAGAATAACAAATCTATATGTGTATTAGTATTTATAATTAATTTAACATTATCATCATCATGAGTAGATAAACCTTTAACACCAACACCACCTCTATTTTGAGTTTTATAAGTATCAATTGGAATTCTTTTTAAATAACCATTTTCAGACATAGTTATAACTATATTCTCTTTTGGTATTAAATCTTCATCATTAATATCTGATGATATTCCATAAAGAATTTCAGTTCTTCTCTTATCACCATATTTCTCTTTAATTCTTGTCATATTTGTTGATATAACTTCAACTTGTTTATTCTTAGAAGTAAGAATTTCATTTAATTCTAAAATAAGTTTTTTAAGATTAGTTAATTCTTCTTGAATTTTATTAATTTCAAGACTAGATAAATTTCTTAATCTCATATCTAAAATTGCTTTAGATTGCTCACTAGATAGTTTAAATCTAGTAATTAATTCTTTTTCAGCATATTCATTACTTTCAGACTTTCTTATAATTTTAATAACTTCTTCAATATTATTAATTGCAATTAATAAACCTTCAAGTAAATGTTCTCTAGCTTTAGCTTTCTTTAATTCAAAGTTAGTCTTTCTAATTAAAACATCTATTTGATGATTTAAATAATGTTCTAAAGATTCTTTAATATTAAGTTGTTTAGGAACACCATTAACCAATGCAATAAAGTTAACACTTACATTTGTTTGTAAATCAGTCATTTTAAATAATTTATTTAATAAAATTTCTGGAATAACATCTCTTTTTGTCTCAATATAAATTCTTATTCCATCTCTTGAAGTTTCATCTCTTAAATCAGAAATTGAAGTGATAATTTCATCTTTAACTAACTTAACAATTTTTTCTATTAAATTTGATTTGTTAACTAAATAAGGTAGCTCTTTAATGATAATTGCAGATTTACCATTACCTAAATCTTCAATATCATATTTAGATCTAACAGTTACAGAACCTCTACCAGTATTAAAATAATCGTTAATACCCTTTTCTCCAACTATTTCACCATATGTTGGAAAATCAGGGCCTTTAATAAATTGTTTAATATCTTCAATTGAAGCATCTTTATTTTTAGCTAAATAAATAGCAGCATCAATGATTTCGCAAAGATTATGTGGAGGAATTACAGTTGACATACCAACAGCAATACCAGTGCTACCATTAGCTAATAAATTTGGAAAAGCACATGGCAATACTGATGGTTCCATTTCACTACCATCATAGTTTTCTAAAAAATCTACAGTCTCTTTTTCTATGTTATTTAATAATTCAGATGAAATTTTAGAAAGTCTAGATTCTGTATATCTCATTGCAGCTGCTGAATCACCATCGATTGAACCAAAATTACCATGTCCATCAATTAGTGGATATCTTAGACTAAAGTCTTGTGCCATTCTTACAGTTGCTTGATAAACTGCGCTATCACCATGAGGGTGAAACTTACCTATTACTTCCCCAACTAGTCTAGCAGATTTTTTATAAGGTTTATCGTGAGTCATTCCTAAATTATATGCAGCATATAAAATTCTTCTATGAACTGGCTTTAAACCATCTCTAATGTCTGGTAAAGCTCTTGAAGTAATTACTGACATTGCATAATCTAAAAATGAATTTTGTAACTCATTTACAATAGAAATATCACTTATCTTTGTACCAATAAGTGAATCTTTTATTTTTTCTATAGTGTTAATATCTTTTTTTGACATAATAAGTTACCTTTCTAATTTATGCATCTAAATTTTTTACATACTTTGCATTTAATTCTATAAATTCTTTTCTTGTCTTAACATCTTCACCCATTAATTCAGAAAAAGTTGCATCTGCTAGTATTGCATCTTCAATACTAACTTTAAGTAATAATCTATTCGTAGGATCCATAGTTGTTTCTCAAAGCTGATTAGGATTCATTTCTCCTAAACCTTTATATCTCTGAACATTAAATTTGCTTTTTTCAACTTCTTTTTTATATTTTTCTAAAGTTTTTTCATCATAAGCATATTTAATATTTTTACCAACTGTAAATTTAAATAAAGGTGGTTGAGCAATAAATACACTACCACTCTCAATTAATGGAAGCATATATCTAAACATAAAAGTCAATAATAATATTCGAATATGAGCACCATCTACATCAGCATCAGTCATTATGATTATTTTGTTATATCTAAGTTTTTCCATATCAAAATCATTTGCAACACCAGCACCAATAGCTGTAATTAAATCAATAATCTCGTTATTGTTAAAAATTGTTGTTGTTTGTGCTTTCTCAACGTTAATTATTTTCCCCTTTAATGGAAGGATTGCTTGAAAAAATCTATCTCTACCAATTTTAGCAGATCCACCTGCTGAATCACCCTCAACAATATATAGTTCTGAAATTTCAGGATCTTTAGTTGTACAATCTGCTAATTTTCCTGGTAATGAGTTTGATTCAAATGGTGATTTTCTTCTAGTCGCCTCTCTAACTTCTTGAGATTTTTTTCTAGCTTCTTTTGCTAAAAGACATTTTTTAATAATTAAATCTGCCTCATCTGGATTTTCTAATAAATATTTTTCAAATATCGTTTGAGTTAAATCACTAACAGATGGTCTAATATCATTACCACCTAATTTTCTCTTAGTTTGTCCTTCGTATATTGGGTTTGGGTGTTTAATTGAAATGATTGCTGTTAAACCTTCACAAACATCTTCTTTTGAAATTTTATCATCTTTATCTTTTATATATTTTTTACTAATTCCATATGAATTGATAACTTTTAAAATAGCAAATTTAAAGCCATCTTCATGACTACCACCTTCAATGGTATTAATATTATTACAAAACGAAAAAATAGACATATTGTAAGTCTTATTATATTGAAAAGCTAATTCAACCATAATATTCATATGATCTTCTTTATTCTGAATTTTAATTTTTTTAGAAACTTCACCACAAATAATACTGTTAGTTAAAGGTTCTTTTTTACTATTTAATTCTTCAATTCAAGTCTTTAAACCACCATCATTTTTAAATTCATGCTTAGAACCATTTAACTCATTAATAAAAACAATTTCTAAACCTTTATTTAAGTAAGATAATTGTTTAAGTCTTGAAGCAATATTTGACTCATCTCAATCATGTTTTTCCATAATAGTAAAATCAGGAAAAAAGGTAATGGAAGTTCCTTTTTCAATTTTTTCAATATTATCAACTTCTTTTAAAGGAGAAGCAATAGAACCACCTTTTTCAAATTTAATATTATATTTTTTACTATTAATTCAAATATTAGCTTCTAATCAAGAAGAAAGTGCATTAACTACTGATGCACCAACGCCATGTAATCCACCAGATACACTATATGAATTATTATTAAATTTACCACCAGCATGTAATTCAGTAAAAACCATCTCTACACCGCTTTTTTTAGTTTTAGAATTTATTCCTACTGGAATACCTCTACCATCATCAATTACAGTGAAAGAATTATCTTTATTTATTTTTACAATAATTTTTTTTGCATGACCAGCCATAGCTTCATCAATAGAATTATCAACTATCTCCCATATAAGATGATGTAATCCTCTTGAATCAACTGATCCAATATACATACCTGGTCTTAATCTTACAGGTTCAAGTCCTTCTAACTGGACTATACTGTCAGAATTATACTCATTGCTCATATCGATACCTTTTAAGCTATAACAAAAAATATTCCATTAATTTCAACAGTATAATTTTTGTAAAGTTTTTTTCCTCTTCTATTTTCATTTTCGCCATTAACTAAAATCATGTTTTCACTTAAAAAAAACTTAGCATCTGAACCTGATGAAATAGTTCCAGTAACTTTTAAGAACTGACCCAATTTTATATATTGGGTAGTTATTGGAATAAGTTTTTTTTTGCTCATAATTAATATAATAATTTTACCACATTTTTGTTTGTTTTATGTGTGTAAAAAAACTAACTATTGGTAAGTTAGTTTTTTCTTAAAGGCACTAAAATTTGTGTAAATTTAACATCATTTTCATCCTTCATAATTATTGGCTTATTTATATCTGAAATATAAAATGTAATTTCGCTTTTTTCAAAAGGTTTTAATAAGGTAATTAGATATGAAACATTAATTTCAAATTCAAGTCTATCTATGTTATTAGATTCTATTTCTATTGTTTCACTTGCAGAACCAATTTCATTGCTTTTAAATGAAATCAAAATATCATTTTTGTTTATTTTAAAATTAGCAATTGGTTTATTATCATTTATTATTAATGATAAACCTCTATTTAAGACATTTTGTAATTTATATTTGTCTATTTTAAAATTACTAATAAAATCTTGATTAATTATTTTATCGATTGATGGGAAATTACCTTCGATATTTCTTGTTGATATTATTACATTATTAAATTTAATAATTACTTTATTATCTTTTTTAAAAAAATGGAATTGTGTGTCGTTAGCAATATCAAGAATAGTTTTAATAACTGAAGGTTCAATTATCATCTTAATTCTACTTCCATTAAAATGATATTTAATTAATGATAATTTAAATGTATCTGAAGCAATTACTCTCAATATATGATCTTCTGTTTCAGAATCTATTAATATTCCATTAAATATAGATTCTTTTTCAATATTTGTATTAACTGATGGAGATACTTTTTTACTTATTTCAAATAGTTGTTTTGCAGATAATATGATTGTTTCTCATCCACTATTATCAAATTTTAAATTTGGGTACTCTTCTACATTCATGATATTTATATTTGAATCAAATCTACCTGATTTTATTTTTAATAATGAATTATCTATTTTTTCCAATAATACATCTTCATTATCAAGTTTAGATATTATATTTAATAAAGTCCTTGCTTTAATTAATATAGTTCCTTCTTCAAATATCTGAATTCCTTCAAATATTTTATATATTGAAGAAGATGTTCCATTAGAAGCTTTTAAACTAATTTTACTATTTTTAACTTCTATTAGTAAAGATTGCAATACTGGATAAATTATGTTTTGTCCAATTATGCTATTGCAAAATTTAACTCCATTTAATATTATTTCTTTTTTAATAATTATTTTCATATCTCGACCTTATTTATTTTTTATATTTTATTATAATTGTATTATTATTAATATCGTTGGAACTGTTATATTTGTGGGAAACTATATATTATTTATTAAATTATTAATAAATTTATTTAGATCACTATCAGATTCTATTATCTTTTTTATTTTTTTATATGATTCTAAAATAGTTGAATGATCTCTATTAGAAAAAAATGTGCCTATTTCTGCATATGACATATTCATTTTCTCCCTTAATACATATATACATATTTGCCTTGCTAATGCTACTTCTTTTGTTCTTATTTTAGATACAATTAATTCCTTACTTACACTATAATTCATTGCAACTGTTTCAATTATAATATTTGGGCTTACTTTATAACCAGAATTAATTAAGCCATTATCTAATTCTATATCTAATAATTCTTTTATTTTTTCTTCATTAATTACAAAGTTTTCATTCTCTTCGATACTTACTTGAAAAATTATTTTTTTAATGATTCCTTCTAATGATCTTATGTCTGAATTAAATCTATTTGCAATAAATTTAATTGAGTTATTTGAAAATTTTATTTTATTAATATCCTTATTAACTTTGTGTTTTATTATTTCGCAAATTGTATCTAAATCTGGTTTTCCTAATTTTATTGTTAAACCAGAATTAAATCTTGATATCATTCTATTATCTATTTTAAGTTCATTTGGGTTTCTATCAGAACTTATAATAATTTTTTTGTTATTTTTAATGTAGAAATTAAATATGTTAAAAAATATTTCATTCATTTTATCCTTATTAGATAAAAATTGAATATCATCTACTATTAAAACATCATATGAATCAAAAGATTTTTTATACTCTTCTATTTCTTTGCTTCCATTTGATATATATTCATAAGAATCTCTTACAAAATCTTCAATATTCATATATTTAACAATTAAATCTTTCTCTTTCTTTAGTTCTATTCCAATTGCATTAATAATATGTGTTTTACCTAAACCAGTATCTCCATATACAAAAAAAGGATTAAATTCGTTTTGATCATCAACACAAATTTGTTTTGCTGCTTTAAATAATTTTTTGTTGAATTTTCCAACAATAAAATTATTAAAAGTTAATTTGTAATTAAGATTATCTTTTGTATCTTTAATTTTTGATATTTTATATTCTTCTTGTTTCTTATTTTCACCCTTAAATGAATATTTAATTATCATATTTTGATTTGTTGATTCAAGAAATAAGTCATATATTTTTTCTGCAAATTCTTCTTCAATTATTTTTTTTGAAAATTCATTTGGTGCTTCAATAACAATACTTTCATTTTCGATTTTTGTTATGCTAGTTTTTAAAAAAAAATTTTCATAAAAATTTTGGTTTTCAATGAAATCTTGCATTTTAATTTGAATGTTGATCCAAACTCTCTTTAAAAATTCTTTATTTTGCATTCAATAACCTATGTAAGTATTATAAATAATTAGTTTTATTATAACCTATAATGTGGTAAAATATTTAATGCTTGTTACTTAGCGATATACATATATATTTAATAGGCTCATAGAGGAAAAAATGAAAAGAACTTATCAACCTAACAAGAGAAGAAAATTTAAAAAACATGGTTTCTTATCTAGAAGTAAGTCAACTTCTGGTAAGAATGTAATTAGTAGAAGAAGACAAAAAGGAAGACATAATTTAACTGTTTCAGATGAATAAAAAATATCGATTAAATAAGATTTTGTTTAATGATGTTTTTAAATCTAGCAAGGTTTCTCATTCTGACAATTTTATAATTAGGTTTAAGAAAAATTCAGAGCAAAAAGCTAGAATTGGAATTTCTACATCAAAAAAGTTTTTTAAGAGTTCTGTCTTAAGAAATAAAATTAAAAGACAAATAAGATCAATTTTACAACCAATTGTTTTTCAAATGAAAAACTTTGATTTAGTAATTATTGCCAAAAAAGAATACAATGTTAATTTTTATGAAAAACATAAAGAGGAATTAATATCTTTAATTAAAAAAAATAATATTTTAAATTAGGAGGGATAAAAAATGAGAGAGTTTATACTTAAAAATAATAATGTAGTCAATAACTCTGTTTTTGTCTCTTCACCTGTTTGAAGTAGAACTATTAATACGAAAGAAAAATCTAAAAATGATATTAAAAAAGTTTTTAAAATAATATTAAAATCATTAAAGTTTTTAATATATTCTTTTTTATTGTTAATGGGTCTTTGAGGATGTTTTCAAACTTTGGCTGAGAGCGAAACTCAAACTAGTGTTATTCTTGGTGATGGTTTAGAGTTTGGTTATTTATTTGGAACTACTGGAGATATTAGATATGATTTAAGTGGTAGGTTGGACACTGATTATTACATATATGCAATAAACCAATTTAATTTTAATTATGGTCCCTTTTATGCATTATTTGTTTTCCCTGGAGCTTCATTAGTTCTTACTATTATGTATTCTATGAAAGATGCATGAGGTGGATTGAATGCCTTATTGGCAATTTTCTTATTATTATTAATAATAAGAGTAATTACTCTTTTGATTTCTATTAGATCTACTATCCAAAATGAAAAGATGCAAGAAATTCAAGGAAAAGTTGCTGAAATTAATGCCAAATATAAAGATCAAAAAGATGCTGAATCAAGGCAAAAGAAACAAATAGAAGTTTCTGCAATTTATAAAAAGCATAATGTAAAACCATTTGCCGCTTTTGAACAAATCTTTATTACTATGCCAATATTCTTAGTAGTATATAGGGTTATTACAATTATAAGACCTTTAAAAGATACTAACTTATTTAATATTTGAAATTTATCTGAAACTCCTATGGAGCAAATATTTAGTAATATAACTGATGGTGGATGAGTATACATTTTCTTTTTATTAATTGTAGTACCTGTACAAATGTTTTCCCAAAAATTACCTCAAATATTAACTAAGAAAAGAAGCTCTTCTGCTAAAGCTATTAGTAGTAAAGGTAATGAACAAATGAAAAAAATGAGAACTATTCAAACTGTAATGATGGTATTCATGGCATTCATCCTAGTAACATCTGCAACAGGTATTGGATTGTATTGATTCCTGAGTTCAGTATTTAGTATTTTACAAACATTATTTTTACATAAATTAATTATGAATGGTAAAAAGAAGAACAAGAAAACTAATAGAATTCTTGAAGAGTTAGGTATTCAAACTTAATGAATAATAGAGAATTAATTAAATACTTAGAAAAAACAAATTTTATTCCATCTAAAAAGATGGGCCAAAATTTTTTGATTTGTAATAACTATAAGAATTTAATTGTTGATAGTTTAGATATTCAAGAAGAAGATAATATTATTGAAATTGGTCCAGGATTTGGAGCACTAACTTCTTTAATACTTAATAAAACAAATAAACTTAAATTAGTAGAATTAGATAAAAGAATTCATGCTCATTTAAAAGAAAATTTTTTAGAAATAGAAATTATTAATAATAATGTATTAAATATAAATTTAAATGATCTTTGTATTAAAGATAAACCTAATAAAATTATTTCTAATTTACCATACTCAATCTCCTCTAAAGTAATTGTAAAAATAATTAAGTGTGGTTATATTGAATTTTCAATTTTAATGGTTCAAAAAGAAGTAGCTGAAAGAATTGTTGCTAAAGAAGGCTCAAAAAACTATAATGGTTTTTCGGTTTTCATTCAATTAGTTTGTGAAGCTAAAAAGTTATTTGATGTTCCAAATACAGTTTTTTATCCTAAACCAAATGTTACTTCTTCAGTTATTAAATTATCTAGAAAAAATAATTTGGATTTTGATATTGATAAGATGGAAAAATTTATTAAAAAATGCTTTGGTCAAAAAAGAAAAACAATTTTTAACAATCTTAAAGAATTTTTTAATAAAGAAGATATTATTAATGCATTATTAAAATTAAAAATAGACAAAAATAAAAGACCCGAAAATTTACTACTTAAAGATTACCAAAATTTGTTTTTTCTATTTAAATAATAAAATAATTTAATTTTTTATATATAATGAATTTTTAAAATCTATAATTATAAATATAAAAGGATAATTTATGAATAAATTTTTACAATCAAGAATTGGATATGGAACTTACAAAGTTACAAATCAACAAGAACTAAATAATTCAATTAAATGAGCAACACTTGCTAAATATGATTTTATAGATACTG
>JBOFGT010000017.1:0-14543 GCA_051649265.1 Mycoplasmoidaceae bacterium | reverse complement strand
GAATCAATTTTTATCTTTCAGTCAATTATTTTAGTATTATGTGCCAAAGCATTTCTAAAATCAGAAAAAAATTCTAAAAGATTCATGAATGCAATTTTTTCATTTTTTAAATCATTACTATTTTTGATGCCCAAATAATCAAAAAAATCTTTTATTATTGTTTTTTTTATATCATCATTTAATCATTCATAAATTTTCTTAACTTTGGAAAATGCTCAAGAAGAAGATAATGCCTTTAAATGAATAAGAGAATAATCGTGATAATATACTTTAATATTTTTTTTATTCATATGTTTTTTTTCTAATTTTAAAAATAAATCAATTTTTTCAATTATTTTTTTATTCTCATATTTTCTATTTTGAATTTGTAAATCTTTGAATCATTTTTCACAAGATGCGTTTTCTAATAATCATTTTTTAAGATACATATAACTATTTTTTTTATGATATTTAAAAATTTTTTTAACAGATTTTTCATCAAGTAGAGAAGCATAAGGTCCATCTAAATTTTCTTCAAAAGCTTTGCACAAAGCGTTTGTAATAATCGAATTAAAATAAAGTTCTAGACCTTTAAAGTATTTTCAAATTATTGATGAAATTGTTCTATCTATATCAAAAATATATCTAATATCATTAGATGAAATATTTTCTGAGAATTTTTTTTTATCTTCTTGATAAAAATGATCAAATCAATATCCATTTATAATAACTTCATAATTATATTGAGTTAAATAAACACCAAATTTTTTTGTTGAATCCTCATCAACAAATTTAAGGCCCAATTTCTTAAGTTTTTCTATTTGTTCTTCAATTGATAAAATATTATTTATTGATTTCATTTTATTCCTAACAAAAATATAAATAAATTATATAATAAATACATTATAAATATAATGAAAAAAATGTTATTTATGAGTGAAGAAATAAAGGTTGAAAAACTTGATGCAAAAATAATAAGTGATAAAAAATTAAGAAAAGAAAATAAGGAAAATTATTCAAAAGATTATAAAATTGAAAAGAATAATTTACATAAACTTCCTTTTATAAAATTGTTTTTAATAATGATAACTCTATTTTTATTTTATTTAGCTGTAATAGTAACACTAATTACATTTGGAGTCATATCTATGCATCAAAATTTGTGAGGAGGAAATTTATTAAATGGATTTTCTAGTATGCCATGAGGAACAATATTATTTATTATTGGTTTTTTGATGTTATTACCAATAATAAAATATATAAAGAAGGTAATCCAAATATTAATTAAAAATCATCATTTTAATAAAGATTTAAAAAAAATAAAGGAAGTAAAAGATAAACATGGAATATAAAAAAATTGAATTACTAGATAAAGAAATTGAAAATGCAATCAATAAGGAATTGCAAAGACAAAATGACCATATTGAACTTATAGCTTCTGAAAATTTTGTTTCCAATGAGATTTTAAAAGCAACAGGTTCTATTTTAACTAATAAGTATGGCGAAGGATATCCTAACAAAAGATATTATGATGGTTGCGAAAATGTTGATATTATTGAAAATTTAGCAATTGAAAGATTAAAAAAATTATTCAATGTTAGATTTGCAAATGTTCAACCTCATTCAGGATCAAGTGCTAACGCAGCAGCTATAGCATCATTGATTGAAAATGGTGGAAAAATATTAGGAATGAAATTGGAATCTGGCGGACATTTAACACATGGATATAGTATAAATTTTTCAGGATATTTTTATGAAAGCTCCTTCTACTCAGTAGATGAAAATGGCTGATTGGATTATGAAGAAGTTGCTAAAATTGCAAAAGAAGTAAAACCAGATCTTATTATTTGTGGAGCATCAGCTTATTCAAGAATAATTGATTTCAAAAAGTTTAAAGAAATTGCAGATAGTGTTGGTGCTAAATTATTAGCCGATGTGGCTCATATTGCTGGATTAATAGTTGCAGGATTACATCCTAGTCCTGTTGGATATGCTGATATTATCACTTCAACAACTCATAAAACGCTAAGAGGTGCAAGAGGTGGAGTTATTATGTGTAATGATCCAGATATTGCAAAGAAAGTTGATAAATGAGTTTTTCCTGGTTATCAAGGTGGACCTTTATTTCATTCAATAGCAGGCAAGGCTATTGCATTTGGAGAGGCTTTAACAAAAGAGTTTATTGAATATCAAAAAGAAACAATTAGAAATTCAAAAATATTTTCTGATTCTTTTAAAAATTATGGAGCAAAAATTATATCAAATGGAACTGACAATCATTTATTTATAATAGATGTAAAAAGCAGTTATGGAATTAACGGGAAAATAGCTAGTGAAACTTTACAAAAAATAAATATAACAGTAAATAAAAACACTATCCCAAATGATAGTGAATCTCCATTTGTTACAAGTGGTGTTAGATTAGGAACGCCAGCTATGACAACTAGAGGATTTAAAGAAAATGAATTTATTGAACTTTCAAGAATTATTCATGAAGCTCTAAAAAATTATAATAATGAAAAAGTATTAAATAATTTAAAAAAAGATGTAAGTAAACTTTTAGATCAATTTAGCCTAATAAATAAAAAAAAATAGCATAAGCTATTTTTTTATTCGCTGATTTGAATTTTAAGATCTTCTTTTTCTTTTTTGATATTGCTTGAATTGTTATCAATAATATTATCTTTGATTATTACAATATTATTATTTTTAAATGCCATAATGTTTATTACAAGAGCTATTACAAATGCAATTACAAATAGAACAATAAAAGTTATTAATAATGGGAATCATCCTGAAAATGTAGGAATGTAATATATTCCAAATACAGATACAAGAGAAAGAGCAAATGAAAAGCTTACAATAATTAAAGAAATTACACTAATTAAAGTGCACTTTTTTGGATCAGCTAATAATTTTTTCATATTATAGATGCCTTTATTTTTTTAAAAATGGCGCACCAGATAGGACTTGAACCCATAACCTTTTGGTCCGAAGCCAAACGCTCTATCCATTGAGCTACTGATGCACAATTTTATTTTAATATATAAAACAAATTTTAACTCAATTATATTATTAAGATCTATCGAATATTAGAATAAGTTGTAATATTCGATATACAATTGAAATTAAATTAATTAACAAAATAAATCCAAAGAAAATACTATATTTTCACCTTAGATCATCATCGCTTGTTAAAAATTTATCCATATTTTGGATCAATCACAATGAATAAGCTAAATAACCAACACTTATTAAACCTCCAACGATTGTTGAGATTATTAATATGTTGAAATAAGTGGTATTTGAAGCTCCTATTATAAATCAAGAGGATAAAGATATTACAAAACTTCCTATTATATAAATAATTACTGAAATAAACAATAATTTTCCTAAGTTCATTGCAGCCTTAAAACTCATTAGCTTAGAAACAATAAATGTTCCTAAGAATATGAATCCTGTCATTCCAAACGCAATCATAATTTGCTCCATCTCAAGAGCTAAAAAAATACTTCCAAATCCTATGCCATTTGAAATGCAATATAACGTGACAACAAAGAACATAAAAAAGTTAGATGCTTTTTCAATTCTAAATTGTCAAACAATTGATAAAATTAAACTAATAAAAATAAGTGGACCGCCAATATAGTATAAAAATTCTCCACCAATCGAGTTTTCTCTAAATAAATAAGATGTTAAAAACCCAAGTAAAGCAGTAAAAACAAAACCAATACCTGCAACAAAAAGTGCATTTGATAACATTGATACTTGTCTTTTTGAATATAGTTTGTTTTTTGTTTGCTGATTATTTGTTGTTTGATAATTTGCCATAAAAACTCCTATAAAATTTAACTTTTTAATATTATATATCTTATTTAAAAAATTTTTTTTGGAAAATTTAAAATTTGAATATATAATTAATGAATTAAATAATAAATTATTTTAAGGAAAATCATGAAAAAGAAAATAAATAAGAATAACTTAAAATATATGATGATTGGTTTAACAGGTGTTTTACCTTTAGTTGCTATCCCATTTTTAGGCTTTTTTCCATACAACAACAGCGTGACTGTTAATACAGTTAATACTGAATCTTTTAATACAAAAAGAGAAGATGTATCTCCAAACGATTTAAATGGATTACCTAAAGCAGAGTTTCAAAATGCAATTTATCAAGATGCATTCGAAAAAGCTACATATGATCCAGATAGTATACTAGTATATTCTATATATTGATTTTCTGTATTTCATAGATTTGGACTTGTTTCTCACATATTATCAGTTTTATCTATTAATCCAGAACAAAAAATATATTTAATGGAAACTTCAGGAATAAATGATTATTCAGTATTACTAGAAGTTGATAATAATGGCAATAGATTATACCCCAATGTACATATATTTGAACCAGCTCAAGGGTTTGACAGCACTGACTCGGTTTGATTATTAACAAATAGATTTATTACTCCAATTGATTTTTTTAAAAAAATATATGAAGAAAATCCAGGTGAGCCTAGAATTCATGCTTATTTTGCTGATTGAACAATTTTTAATGTAATAAAAAATTTCTTTGAAGGTTCTAATATCCCTTTATTAAAGAAAAATATTTATGATTTCTGAGGTCTATTTAATAAATTTGAATCATTAAATCTTTTTGCAGATGGTACGGACGCAACATATTTTTTTAGAACAGATTTTTATGAAATGTTAACAAAAGCAGGTATTGGAGAATATGTTAAATTTCCTGAGAGTAGAGAAGCTGAATACAAAGAAGCAGCTAATTTTAGAAAAGAGTTTTTAGAAAGTCAAAAAAAAGGTGAGGATATTTCTCATAGATTTTTAGAAAAAAACAATGCAATTATGTATGTTGCTTCATTAATGATCACAAAAGATTTTAATAATGATAACATTTATCCAAAAACAAGAGCAGATGGAAGTGAAGTTAATTATCATGACTCAAAATTCTTTTTTCCAACAACTGAATTTATTGATGATATTAATAGAGATGGTTCTACATTTTTAAAAACTAATAATGGTGATTATATGAATCCTTATAATTCATATGAAGCTGATCTTTTAGAATCATTTAAATATTTAGATGATAAGGGATTCGAACAATTATTATCAATTTTAAAAGCAAATGTCAATTTAAAAGACCCTGCGCTTACAGAAGGAATGGAAAATAAATTAAATGTTGTTTATTCAGGTACTTTATTAAATAATCCTCATGTAACATCTGAACAAGAAAAAAACATAAGAAAAGCTGAATTGAATAATATCTTAGCTTTAAACGTAATTGTTAAACATGAAAACCCTGATAAAGATGTTCAAATAATTTATAAAGGTCACCCAAGAGATAAAACAGCTATTGAAATTAAAAAAGCACTTGAAGAAACAGCTAGAGATCTTGGTTTAGATCCCAAAATAATTGAAGGGATAAAGATTGTAGATCCATTAATTCCTTATGAACTATATTTATTTAGTGGAATATTTGATGAAGATCTATCAATTGGCAAGGAAGTAAAACTTTATTCTAATTTTTCAACAATATTATGATTCTTATATGCTGATGATAGAGTTGATGATATTGTCAATATTTCGGTAACGGAAGAAGTTAAAAAAAGAATTGAAAATATTTATGGCTTAAATTCAAAAATTTTTAATAAAAAAAATGAGGACGGAACACCAGGTACTGGTAATAATAAACTTATCACTACAAATGAACTTTTAAAAAGAGCAGAAGAAATTTTAGCTGGGATAACAAAATAAAATGAAAAAAATTAATGTTGTAATTGAAATTCCAAAGAATTCAAAAATAAAATATGAATATGATCGAGAGACAAACCAAATAATAGTTGATAGAATATTATATGGTTCGAGCTCATATCCTTTAAACTATGGCTTTATAAGAGAGGCTTTAGATTGAGATGGAGATGAATTAGATGCATTAATTATTTCAGATCAAGTATTCATTCCGGGATGTGTTGTTCCTACAAGAATTATTGGTGCTATGGAAATGATTGATGGTGGAGAAACTGATACAAAGTTAATTACTGTAATTGATTGTGATCCGCGTTACAAACATATAAATAAATTAGAAGATCTTTCGCCCCATATATTATTAGAAATAAAAGATTTTTTTGAAAATTATAAAAATCTTCAAGCTAAATCAGTTGAAATAAAAGGATATAAACCAATTGAATGAGCAGAAAAAGAATATAATGAGTGTGTTGGATTAATGAATAAATACAAAAACCTTCCTAAAAAAGATTTTGTTAAAAAAATGATGATTGAACATCCAGAAAAATATAAGTAGGAGAAAATATGTCAAAAAAAATTAAAATTGAAATAAATAAAAGTTTATATGATAGCTTATTAGATAGATATGAAAAAGAAAAATTATCTCTTGTTGCTATTAATGTTAATAATGCTGAAGAATTCATTGAATATATATTAAAAAACTTTGATGCAAGTTCAAAACAATTCGAAAACTTATCTGAAAATCAAAAAAGTGCTTTTTCTAATATGGATCTTAGCAATATCGATTTAAACGATTTAGTTAAAAAATTAACTGACTCTTTAGGAGAGCCAAAAAACGAAGATCTAAAAAAAGAAATTAAAAAATCAAATAATGTAAAAAACTAAAATAGAAAAGATATTTATACATAAATATTTAAAAACAAAACTATTTTAGTTTTTTTATTATAATAAAATAAAAATAGCATAAAATGCTATAGAAAGCTTTTAGAATGATAAATGTTTATAGCGAAATAGGAAAACTAAGAAAGGTTCTTGTTCATACTCCTGGTAAAGAAATTGAAAATGTTAGTCCAAATAGATTAGATGAATTATTATTATCTGCTTTAATAGAACCAACAAGTGCTAAAGAAGAACATAAAAGTTTCATTAATATTTTAGAAAATAATGATGTAGAAGTAATCCAATTAGTTGATTTATTAGTAGAAACTTTTAATGCATGTAATAAGAAACAGCAAGAAGAATTTATTAAAAAATGAATTAATGAATCAAAACCAGAAATTAAAAACGAAAAAATTAAATTAAAAGTTATAAAATACCTAAAATCATTAAAATCAGTTAATGAATTAATTTTAAAAATGATGCATGGTATTTTTTATTCTGAAATAAAGGAAAAATCAAAAATTGATTTTGTTATCGATCCAATGCCAAATTTGTATTTTACAAGAGATCCATTTGCATCAATTGGTAATGGTGTAAGTATTAACAAAATGAAATATGATACGAGAAGAAGGGAAACAATTTTTTCAGATTTTATCTTTAGTAATCATCCATCTTATAAAGATACCCCAAAGTATTATAATCGAAATGCATCAGGAACTATTGAAGGAGGAGATATATTCATTTATAACTCAGAAACATTAGTAATTGGTCACTCAGAAAGAACATCTAAAAAAGCAATTATTCAAATTGCAAAAAACATTAATAAAAATAAGGAATGTAAGTTCAAAACAATTTATATTGTAAATGTTCCAAAAGCAAAGAATTTAATGCACTTAGATACATGGTTAACAATGGTTGATTATGATAAATTTATTTATTCACCAAATATGAATTCATCTATTAAATTTTATAAAATTAATATAAAAAAACCAGATGAAATTATTCATTTAAAAATTACATTAGAAGCTTTCTTAAAGAAAGTTACAAATAGAAAACCAATATTAATTCCTGTTGCAGGTAAAAATGCTAAGCAATTAGATATTGATGTAGAAACTCATTTTGATGCTACAAATTATCTAGTAATTAAACCAGGTCTTGTTGTTGGATATAGTAGAAACCAAAAGACTGAAGAAGCATTGAAAAAAGTTGGTGTTAAAGTTTCATCATTTGAAGGTAATCAATTGTCTCTTGGTATGGGTTCTGCAAGGTGCATGTCTATGCCATTAAAAAGAGATGATATTTAGGTAAATAATATAGGAGAAAAAATGCCATTAAATTTAAAAGGTAGAAGCTTAGATTCGTTACTAAACTTTACAACAAAAGAAGTCAATGACTTAATTGAATTAAGTATTGATTTAAAAAAAAGCAAACGACAAGGATTACATATTAATAATAGACCTTTAGTTGGAAAAAATATTGCAATATTATTTCAAAAAGATTCTACAAGAACAAGATGTTCATTTGAAGTTGCTGCAGCTGATTTAGGGGCTAGTGTTACTTACATAGGTCCGCAAGGTTCAAATTTTGGAAAAAAAGAATCAATTGAAGATACTGCAAAAGTACTAGGTAGATTTTATGATGGAATAGAATTTAGAGGATTTGCTCAGTCTGATATTGATGCATTAGTAAAAAACTCAGGTGTTCCAATTTGAAATGGCTTAACAGATTCAGAACATCCAACTCAAATAATTGCTGACTTTATGACAATGAAAGAAAAATTTGGAAATTTAAAAAATAGAAAAATGATTTTCATTGGAGATATTAAAAATAATATGGGAATTTCATGTATGATTGGTGCTGCTTTTATGGGTATGCACATAACATTATGTGGTCCAAAATCATATCAAAAAGAAGTTGATAAAATTTATATAAAAAAATGTGAAGAGCTTTTTAAAATTAATGGTGGTTCTTTATCATTCTCAGATGACAAAATTAAGGCTGCAAAAGATGTAGATGTAATTTATACTGATGTATGAGTTTCTCTAGGTGAAGATTTTTCTTTATTTGAAAAAAGAATAGATGACTTAAAAGATTATCAAGTATGTGAAAAAATGATGAAAGCTGCAAATAAAGAAGCAATTTTTTTACATTGTTTACCTGCGTTTCATGATAAACATACTGAATTCTCGAGAGAAATAGCTGATAAATTCGGTAAAAAATTTCCTCAAGTAAAAGATGGAGCAATGGAAGTTACTGATCAAGTATTTCAATCAAAACAAAATCATGCCTTTGATCAAGCAGAAAATAGAATGCATTCAATTAAAGCTATTATTTTAAGTACAATAGGATATTAATTATGTCAAAGATAGTAGTAGCACTTGGTGGTAATGCTCTTGGTAATAATCCTGAAGAACAAAAAAAATTAATTGAGATTCCTGCTAAAAAAATTGTTTCACTAATTAAAAATAATCATAAAGTAATTATTGGACATGGAAATGGTCCGCAAGTAGGAATGATATTTAATTCATTTGTTAATGCAAGAAAAACTAGTCCTGATAATGTTTTAGTTCCTTTTGCAGAAGCTGGAGGAATGAGTCAAGGATATATTGGATATCACATGATAACTGCAATTACAAATGAATTAAAAAAAGTAAATATTGAAAAAGATGTTCTTTACTTTTTGACTGAAACAATTGTTGATGTAGATGATGAGGGTTTCAAAAATCCAACAAAACCTATTGGACCATTTTACAAAACGAAAGAAGATGCAGAAAAAAACAATCCTAATAGCACAATTATTGAAGACTCAGGAAGAGGTTTTAGAAAAGTTGTAGCTAGCCCAAAACCAATAGATTTTATTGGAATAGAAACAATTAAAAAAGTTGTTGATTTAGATTCTGTTGTTATTTTTGGTGGAGGAGGAGGAATTCCTATTGTAATCAAAGATGATATTTTTGTGGGTGTTGATGGAGTTATTGACAAGGACTTTGCTCTTTGTGAAATTGCTAATAAAATTGATGCTGATATATTTATTATTTTAACTGCTGTTGATAACATTTATATTAACTTCAATAAGTCTAATCAAGAAGCTTTAGCAAATGTTAATGTTACACAATTAGAAAAATATTGTTCAGAAAATCAATTTGCTTCTGGAAGTATGCTTCCAAAAGTAGAAGCTGCAATAAAATTTGTAAAAGGCCACAATAATAGAAAAGCAATAATTGCTTCTTTGGATAAAATAGAAGAAGCATTGAATGGAAATTCAGGAACACAAATATCAAATATCTAAAAATATATTAATCTAATATCTAAAAATATATTAATATGATATACTTATTTGAAGGAAATTAAAAATGACAAAAGCAAATAAACTAGATTCTATTAGTGAACCACAAATTCAATCTATTTCTGAAGTTTCAACATCAAAAAAAATATCTTTTTTTTCAGCAATGTTAGTTGTTGTTGGTTCATCAGTAGGTGCTGGAATCTTCTTAAGATCTGCTTCTGTTCTTAATCATGCTCAGGGAAGTTTACCACTTGCTATTTTAAGTTGACTTGTTGCTGCATTTGCAGTTATTGCAATGGCTCTTAGTTTAATTGAAATTGCAAGTGCAAGAAACGATAACTTATCATTAATTGGATGATGTAAAACATTCAATGGTAGAATAATGTATAAAGCATCAAAGAACTTTATGTTTTATATATATTTGCCTCTTACTTTCTTTTTTATGCCTATGTATGTAATAATGCAATTTCAAGATGGAATAGGAGTATGAACACATACAACTATTGATGCAGAAGGAATCGTTAATCTTGTTCCCTATTCATTTGGAACAGAAGTAGATTGACTTATATGAAGTGTAATTTCTTTATCTATTACAATTTACTTTATTTTCTCAGCTGGATTATCTTCAAAAATAGGTAATATTCAAAACTTAGCTATAAGTTTTGTTAAATTCATACCATTGCTAATTGCAGCTTTTATTGGTTATGTATTTATTGCAATGAATCCAGATACAGTAATTGGAGTAAAACCAGATCCTTCAAATCCCGATTGAGGATATGATCCTACATGATTCTCAACATTCAATCCTGGTTTTGGAATGTTCTTAGCTGTTTCAGGAATATTTTTCGCATATGATGGGTTTTATGTAACTGCTGGATTACAAACTGAAATGAAAGAACCTCAAAAAACTCCAAAAGCTATTTTATTTGGTTTAATTATTGTTACTGTTATTTATTTAGCAATTGCAATTTCAATGTCATTAAATGGTAGTGGTAGCTTCTTTGGATTTGGTGAGTGATTAGTTTCAGAAAATCTTGATTGATTATTTGGAATAGTTAATATTTTAATTGCAATTGGTATTCTAGGAATTATAAATGGATTTGCATTATGAGCTCCAAGATTCACAGAAGATTTAATTAAAGAAAATGAATTACCTTTTTCAAGTAAATATATTAACAAATTAAATGCTAATAAACCAATAGTTGGTATTAAATATACATTAATGGCAAGTATTCCAATAATAATATTATTTAGTATTATTGGTGCATTAGGATTTGAAGATACTGTAGGATATGGAGATGACTATTATGGTTCTAAAATGGGAGCTTTATACAGTTTTTGTGATATAGTTGCTAATTGAACTGCCGTCTTTGCATTTGCATTTATTGTTGCTGCAATTTTTGGTGGTATTAGAAATAGAAAAACAAAAAAAATTGAGACACAAAAATATAAAAACTTTATGCCTTTTGCAATAATATCTGTTCTTATCATGTCAATTACTTTATTCTTTACAGTATTAACTCCAATTATTGACTTAATGTTGATATATATACCTGATGCAAATATATCATCTGAAGGTTTACTTGGTAGAATAATGCTTGTTGTTGTTTTAATTCTATTCTTTGCAATTATGTTTATTCCAACATTTATTGAAGATTACATTGTTAAGAAAAAAGGAACAGGCAAAAAAGAAACTATTTTAGAAATAAAAGAAAATCTATAAGTATAATTTTTAATAATTCAAACTAAAAACAACTAGTTTTTAGTTTTTATTTATTATGCACAAAAAAAAGTAGTAAAATTTATAAAGGAATTCAAAAGGAAATTTATGAGAAAAAAACTAATTATCGGAAATTGAAAAATGAACAAAACTAAAAAAGAAATTTTAGATTTTGTCAAAGATTTTCAAAAAGAAATAAAAAATTTAAATTTAAAATGTGATTATGGATTTGCACCATCATCAATATATTTAGACTTTACTAAGGAAGCTTTTAAAGAAAATAATAAAGTTATTATTTCTGCACAAGATGCACATTTTGAAGATAAGGGAGCATTCACTGGATCAAACTCTTGATCACAATTAAAAGATATTGGAATTAAATATTCAATTATTGGTCACTCTGAAAGAAGAGAAATGTTTGGAGATACTAATACTGTTGTTAATAAAAAAACTACAAAATTATTACAAGAAAAAATTGTGCCAATTCTTTGTGTTGGAGAATCTTTAGAAGATCGAGAATCAGGTAATGCAAATAATGTTGTAACAAAACAACTTGAACTAGCATTAATTGGAATTGAAGAAAACGAAATTAAAAACTTAGTAATTGCATATGAACCGATTTGAGCTATTGGTACAGGTAAAAGTGCAACTTCAAAAGATGCAGAAGATATGTGTCGTGAAATAAGAACTAAAATAAAATGTTTATTTGGTGAAGAAATTTCAGATAAAATAATCATTTTATATGGCGGATCAGTTAATGAAAAAAATGGTAAAGAATATTTATCACAAGAAAATATCGATGGAGCTTTAGTTGGTGGAGCATCATTGGATGCTAAATTATTCGTTAGCTTATTAAAAGTAGTTGAATAATGAAAAAACCAGTTTTATTAGCGATCTTAGATGGTTATGGGATCGCACCAAAATCAAAGATGAATGCCATCTCACTTGCCAACAAACCAACTTTAGATAAATTATTAAGCGGAGAATATCCATATGCAGAATTAGAAGCTTCTGGTAGTGCTGTTGGACTTCCTGAAGGACAAATTGGAAACTCTGAAGTTGGGCACTTAAACATTGGTGCTGGAAGAGTAGTTTACACTGGTCTTTCTTTAATTAATAAAGATATCAAAGATGATAACTTAAAAAATAATGAAGGATTAGTTTTAGCAGTTAAACATGCAAAGTCTAATAATTCTAAATTTCACATTATGGGATTAATGTCTCCAGGTGGAGTTCACTCGCATGAAGAACATATTTTTGCTTTAATGAAAATTGCTAGTTCGAATGGATTAAAACCAATTGTCCATTTATTTACCGATGGTAGAGACGTTCCTCCTAGATCAATTAAAAATAGTATTAAAAGATTAAATGTTGTTTTAAAAGAAACTAATGGAATCATAGGATCAATTGCTGGAAGATATTATGCAATGGATCGTGATAAAAGATGAGACCGAGTTCAAAAGGCCTATGATGTTTTAATTGGTAATACTAATATAACTTTCACAGATATTGATAAATACATTGATGAACAATATGAAGTAAATACTAATGATGAGTTTTTTATTCCTACAATAAATGCAAATATCAATGAAGTAAAAATTGATAATAATGATTCAATTATTTTTGCAAACTTTAGACCTGATCGAGCAAGAGAACTTTCACACTTAATAATTGGTTCAAATTATTATGATTATGAGAACAAAAATAAAAAAACAAATTTATTTTTTGCAACAATGATGAAATATGAAGGAATTGAGCCAAGCTTTGTACTATTCCCACCAACACAAATAAAAAATACAATTGGAGAAGTAATTGCAAACAATGGTTTATCTCAATTAAGAATTGCTGAAACTGAAAAATATGCGCATGTAACATTCTTTATGGATGGTGGAGTTGAAGTTGATTTTCCAAAAGAAGATAAGATTTTAATTGATTCTCCTAAAGTAAATACATATGATCAAGCATATAAAATGTCAGCAGAAGGTATAACAAATAAATTATTAGAAGTAATGCAAAATTATGATTTAATCATTTTAAACTTTGCAAACCCTGATATGTTAGGTCATACTGGTAATATGGAGAAAACAATTTTATCAATTGAATGAATTGATGAACAAGTCAAAAGAATTTGAGACAAAATAAATGAACTAGGTGGAACAATGTTCTTAACTTCAGATCATGGTAATGCTGAATCAATGTTAGATGAAAATGGAAATATAATTACTGCTCACACAACTAATTTAGTACCCTTTGTTTGTACAGATAAAAATATTTTGCTAAAAAAAAGTGGAAATTTGTCAAATATTTCAAGTACTATATTACAATATATAATGTTAGACATACCAATAGAAATGACATCAAGCTCATTATTGGTGAATAAATAAATAATTTATAAAGAAAAAGAGGAATAAAAAAATGGGTAAATTTAGTATTAAAGGTATCTCTGCTTATGAAGTGTTAGATTCAAGGGGATATCCAACTGTAGCTTGTGATGTTATTTTAAGTAAGGGAATTGTAGCAAAAGCTATGGTTCCATCAGGAGCATCAACAGGTGAAAGAGAAGCTGTTGAATTAAGAGATGGCGAAAAAAATAGATATAATGGTAAAGGTGTTTTAAAAGCAGTTAGCAATATTAATGATATTATTTCGCCAGCATTAATTGGTAAAGATTCAAGAAAACAATCAATGATTGATCAAATAATGATTGAATTAGATGGAACTGAAAACAAAGCAAAATTAGGTGCTAATGCAATTTTAGCTGTTTCTTTAGCAGTTGCAAAGGCTGCAGCAAAAGCTAGCAAAAAACCATTATACAAATATATTGCTGAAGATATTGTACAAGAACCACAAACACAATACATTATGCCAGTACCAATGTTAAATGTAATTAATGGTGGAGCTCATGCAGACAACACAATT
>JBOFGT010000016.1:0-3599 GCA_051649265.1 Mycoplasmoidaceae bacterium | reverse complement strand
TCCTTGATAAAATAACTAGAACTATATCTATTAAAGAATATCTAGAAAGATTTCCAATAGTAATAAAAAACAAGAAATCTTTTATTACAAAAGATTTGTTTGAGGAAACAAATATAAATAATACAACACTTTAAATAAAATGTAAAGATAATTAAAAAAATAAATAAATTATAAATTTATTTATTTTTTTAGAAAATATACTAAAGGTTAAATATTACAAGATTTTATAATGCATAAATAATTTATAATAATAGAAGAGTTATAATAAAAAAAATATTAAAAATATAGAAAATAAAGGAAAACATTATGAAAAAAGATGATAAAAAAATTATGGATTTTTATGATGAAATTAATGACTATATCTGGCTTTATAATGATAATGTTTATAGAATAAATAGAAGTAGTCATAACTTTACTAAAAGAAAAGAAGAGAAAGAAGAAAAGTTTAACAAACTATTAGAAAGAATTAAAACATTAGAAAAAGAAACAGGTTTAAAGAATAAATATAAAATAACACCTTTTAATGGTTATGGTTTTATCAAACATTGTAGAATATCTATTAACAAAAAGAAATTAATGAATTTAGCAAAAGAAGATACAAAAGAAGAACGTAAACACTTGAAAGATTTAATAGCTTTTCAAACTAGAATTAATGAATACATATGAGAATTTAATAATTATAGGAATAAAGCTAATAAAAATAGTGATCCATCAATGCTAAAATCTATAGAAAATAAATATGCTTTGTTTATTGATAAAAAAGAAGCCTTAGAAAAAGAAACAGGCTTTAAATTCAATTCAATATATTCATCAGAATATGATGGATTTGTTCAACATATAAATACTTTAGAATATTTAGGGAAAAATAAAAAAGTTTTTAAGGTTATTAAAAATAAATTTAAAAAATAAAATTATATTCTATTTAATAAAAAAATATAAACTATAATGTCAAAAATTTTATATAATTTTTTAACTTATTTTGCTTTTTTTAAATTTAATAGTTAACGAGTTATATAAGACAAAAAAGATATTTATACTCTAATATATAAAAATTTGCTACAAAAAATACAAATAATTTATAATTTATACATATAAATATTTGAGGTAAAAGTGACTAAAAATAAAACTAATATGTTTAAGGATTTTAAAGTTGAGTTGGAACATTTTAATTTATCAAATGAGGATTCAAGAGAACTTGATGACGGTAAATTCATATATTTGTTTGGAAAAAATGGAAGCGGGAAAACTGAATTATCAAGACAAATAAAAGACAAAAACAAATCTGATATTCAAACTTTCGTTTTCAATAAAGACTATATTTCTAAAAATGTCTTTGTGGAAGATATAAATAAAAATGACGATAAAAATAAAACAAAATGTAATGCATCAAATAAAAAAAATACACTAAAAGTATTTTTAGATCAAAAATTAATACAAAATCACAATGATTTAAAAAATATAAATGAAAAAATTAACATCTTAAAATTTGAATATAATAATAATTTATTTAATCATTTAATAAATGAATCTGATTATAGTGAATCTATAGAATATTTTAAGAATTATTTATCACAAGATCAAAAAGATAAAATTATGCAAATGGCGCCAATAGAAGAATTATTGAAAAAAGATAAAAATATAATTGAAGAAATAAATATATCAGATATAAAAAACAAATGAAATGATTTATATAAAAAAATAGATGAATTTTACAATAATATGCAAATGGTTGATTTTTATATTCTATTCAATAAATTGGTTGAATTGGCAATAAAATCAATTTCATTAGATCAAAAAATAAAGTTAAACAAAGATAAAAAAAATATAAAAACATATAAAACAATAGAATTTCATGAAATTGCAATAAAACTTAAAGAGAATGAAGAAATTGAATTCTTGGGAACAAATTACAAAATTGAAGAAGTAGAAAAATATATTGAAAAATATAAAAAAAAAATTCATGAATCAAAGAAAAAAATAAACTCTGATTTCTATAAAGAATATAATAATATTCAAGAAAATTATTATTATAAAAAATTAAAAAAAATAGAAAGGAAAAAAATTAATGATTTAGAAAAATTTTTAAAATCGGGAGATATTAAGAGTTTAGAATCATCTAAAAAATTAATTGAAGATAAAAATAAAATTGAATTTTTTTTTGATAAATGGTTAATTAAAAATAAATACTATCTTTGAAAATCATATACTAACTTTGAAAGTATAGATAAAGAATTTAAATTGGGATTGAATATTTCGTTTAAAGAATATTATAATTTAAAAGATTTTATTTTAGTTTGAGAAGCTTTAGAATCAAAATTGGAAATTATAAATTCAGAGAAAGAAAAATCAAAAGAGTGACTGAAAGAAAGAGAGAGTAAAATAAAAGAAAAATTTAATAAGAATTTAAAAACTTTAACAAATGAAGAATATTCTATAAATATAAAAATAGCAATGGGTAATAAAGACCCCTCAGTATCTTTCTCATTATATAAAAAAAATATTGAATCTCTTTCAGAGGGTGAAAAATCATCATTTGCTCTTTCTTATTTTTTGACTGATCTAGAAATAAACTTAAAAGATGTTAATAAAGATTTTATTATTTTTATTGATGATCCATTTGATTCTAATGATCATTACAAATATATGAATTTTAAAAAAATAAGATTTAATGATCCCTTTATTTGTTCTAAATTTTTAGGACTCTCTGATTTTATAAAAAAAGTTGAAAAAAAGAAAAAATGCAATGCAAAAACAATAATATCTACTCATAACATAAATGTTTTAAGCTCATTTGTATTAAGTCTGTGCGAACATGACAATAAATTTGCTTTAATGAAAATGAAAAAAAACTATAGAGAAATATTTTATGTAAAGCAGATTACAAACAAAAAATCTAAAATTAATATAAAAAATATCGATGTTGATTTGCTATTCTCTTTTGAAAAAAAACTAAAATTGTTTTTTGATAGTTTTTGTGAAATGTATAAAGAAAAAATACTAAATAGACAAGCATCAGATGAGGAAAAACAGATTTTTAAATTTATTTCATGCATTTTAATAAAAATTAATGATTTCTATTGTTCAGAAGAAAGAGTAAAATGGAAAAACTATTTTGAAGAATTTACAGATGATAAAGATGAATTTTTAGAAATTGAAAAAATTATTAGAAAGATTAAGACAAATTTTAAAAGTATTGAACCAAATACATTAAATAAAATTTTAATTGATTTTTATTCAAATTTTTATAAATCTAAAATAAAATTAGATCAAAATAGAAATATTTCTGAAGAGGGATTAGAAAACATAATTAAATTCTTAATTTTGATAAAGGAACCATATCATGAAATTATTTCATCAGGAGATGAAGAAAGACATAAAATAATTACACATAAATTATTTTATAGCTCTAATCTAATTCATCTTCTCGAAGATTAATTAATATTTATAGTTTATATTTCATTTTTTTATGTTAAATTTATATATGTATATTAATAAGACTACTACTGTGTTATAAACTAATTAGTTTATTGCTGTGTAATAGTGGAAGAAAAGGAAATTATGGCTATAAGTAAAGCTACAAAAGAAAAAATCATCAAAGA
>JBOFGT010000015.1:0-2596 GCA_051649265.1 Mycoplasmoidaceae bacterium | reverse complement strand
TTTAAAAAATTTTTTTATTAAAGGTTCACTATAATTTGTATTTTCTTTTAAAAAAAGGAATTTTCTTGTTTTAGATTTTTGATTGCTCATACTAAACTATTATAAAATAAAAATATTGATTAAATTAACCAATATTTTTTGGAAAATTAAATTATTTTATAATAAATTTCTATTTGTTCACAAAAAATATTAATAACATAGAATATTTTTATAAAAAAGAAAAAATATTTTTATTTTAAAATATTATAATCATTAAAATATACTTAAAAAAAGTTTAAGGATTTTTTATGCCAAGTTATGACAAATTAAAAGATTTTTTAAAAAACGGAAATTTAAAAAAAGAAAATATTTTGGAATCTAAAGTTTATAAATATATTGAAATTTTTTTTGATAAAAGCAGCATCTATTTTTCAAATATTCAAAGCATGTGTAATGAAAGAACACCTAATCAAATAAGGATTAGAAATGATAATTTTTTGCAAGATGCAGTTATTAAAAATAAAAAATCATTACTTATTGTAGGTTTTAATTATGAAGGAATTGAAAAAATTATAATTTTTTCAAACATGGTTTATTTTAATTACAATCAGTCTACTAAATCAAGCAACAGTATAATAACTTTTACTAGTGATCAATTTTTTAGCTTTTTTAAAAATAATAATAATGGTACTATGATTAAATCATCTATACTTAATAAAAAAAAAATAAATGTAGCATTCTATTTATCCGATCTTAATGAGATAGATGAAATCGGTCTTCAAGAATTTATTATAAATCATTCTGACAAAAGTTTTTATAACATAGAGAGTTCTTATGAATTTTATACTCCTTCAATTCCTAAAAAAAATAAAGAAAAAGTTTTTTCAAATTTTCAAAATAATAATTTTGAATGTTCTGTTAGATTTATTAACAAAGAATTTTGTAGATGCAAATTAACCAAACCTTTTGAAAAAGGGGACAACCAACTTCATCATTTAATACCTAAATCATATTTTAAAAAATTATACAAAAGCAATGATTCTTTAATTCTGAATTGGGATGAAATTCATAAACCTATAAATCTTATACCAATTTGTTATTACTGTCACAAAGATATTCATTCTGACAAAATAAGTTCAAATAAAGTAGAAAAAAAATTTGATCAAATTTTAAAAGTATACAAAGAGTATGGTATTTATGAGAGCTTTATTAAATACATGTTTCAAAATACAAATATGAAATCAATTGAAGAATTAAAAGCCTTTTATTTAGAAGATTCTTAAATATAAGTTTATTAAATTAATCAAAATAAGAGAAAATAGTATTAATCAAAGAAGGTGGTATTGCGCTTGATGCACCTGATTCACTTAATTGTTCATTAACTTTTTTATTTTTTTGATAAATATTATTTCCTTTTTGTTTCATAACAAAATCCATTCCGCCCATACCTGATTTTGCACTTCTAGCTTTTATTATTTTATTAATAGAGGCCAGTCCAATCATTCTGCTATCAAGACTATGCAAAACCTTAACACTTGAGTCTTCATTCAAAACGTAATATTTTGTTCCATTTATTTCCTTAATTGTATAAGGTGGTGGTATTTTACCCTTCAATAGGTCCATCTTAACATTGCTTAAAAAGTAAGTTGGTTTAGTTATTAAATAACCATATTTACCATAACTTGTTTCATTAAAAAAAAATTTATTTGGATCATAGAAGTCTTTTCTATTAAGTATAATGTATTTTCATATTAAAGAAGATCTTGGATTCTCAATATATCAATATTTGGGATTGAAATGTGATATTAATTCAATTGTGTTATCAATGCATTTTTTTCCAAGTTTAGCTATAAAGAGTTGAACATCAGCTTTAAGATTTTTAGTGAACCCAGATTTTAACTCTTCAAATTCTTTTTTAGATCTTAATATAAGTTTGTTTTTATTTTTGTTGTATTTTCAAAAACATGTTCCTCCACCTTTCATATTTAAAACAACACTAAAAGATTGACATAAAGTTGAGCTTAATATAATATCAGGTTTTGGAACATTTAAACTATTCATTACTTCTACTATGTTATCTTGAGCAAGATCTACTTTAAAATGCTTTTCACGAGTTGGTTCCGTTACATCGAATGTATAAATGTCAAACTTTTCATTTTTTTTCATTGCATTGTATACACTATTTTGTCCGCCACCAAATAAATCTCAGACAACATATTTTTTTTTCATTTAGTTACTCCAATATACCTAAAATATGACTAATATTTTGAATGATTTTCTTAGTTATTATGTTAACATAATTTTTTACTTTAATTAACATAAATAATTATCACTTTATTATATTTAAAAAAATTAAATATAATTGTTTATTTTAATGTTAAATTATAAAATCATCTAATACATAAATACAAATTGATATTTATAATTTTTTTATTAGAAATCTTAATTATTAAAAAGTCATAGCAATTAAAAAATTACAAAATAAAAATATTGATTAAATTAACCAATATTTTTATTTTATAAAGTTATTATTGAATAACCCCAGTTCATAAAAGAACACCAATTACAACTAATGCAAATGATAAGAATCCAATAAAACTAGTTAGATATTTAATAA
>JBOFGT010000014.1:0-7505 GCA_051649265.1 Mycoplasmoidaceae bacterium | reverse complement strand
CATGCTGCTAAGATTTATTGACATGAATTATATGGTAAAGAATTCAATAGACATAATAATTGTTATATTAATAAATTATTAAATTACGGATATGCAATTCTAAGAGCATTATTAACTAGATCAATAATTAAAAAAGGATTAGATCCTAGAATATCAATTTTTCATAAATCATTTAGTAATTTTTTTGCTTTATCAAGTGATTTGATGGAACCATTTAGAATTATAGTTGACTACAATGTTTACTTAATAAACAAAGAATCAGAGCAAAAATTTTATGAGGACAAAGAAAAGATTATAAAAATATTTACTGGTAAAATTTTAATTAATAAAAAGAAAGAATACATAAATAATGCTGTAGATATATTTATTGATAATATTTTAAAACAAAATAAAGTTCCTTTTATAGAATTGATAGTTAATGAGTAGATATATGAGAATAATAATTATGTTTGACTTGCCTTCAAGAGAAGATTATGAAAAGAAAGAATATTCACTTTTTAGAAAAACCTTAATTAAAAACGGCTATATAATGATGCAATTTTCAGTTTATATTAAATGTGTTACTATGCAAAATAGAACAGAACAAGAAGTTAATAAGATTAAGAAATTTATACCACAAAATGGAAATATAAGAGTTATAGAAATAAGTGAAAATCAATATAGGAATATGAGAATAATATTAGGAAATAAAAATGAAAATGAAAAATACAATAACTCAGATAGATATTCTAAAGTTTAATCTTTATGTTTAAAATAAAAATAAAAGAAATTTTAAATGAGTTCGAATTTAATGGGATAAAAATTATTCAAACAAACAACCCAACATTATTAATTAAAAATTTATTTTCTAATAACTCAATCATTGAAATAAATGATAAAAAAATTTCTATAAATGAAATTATTTATATAAATGAATTGACAAAATTTAATGATTTGGTAAAGTTAACAAAAAACTCGAATATTTTTAAATTAATTTTTGATGAAATTGATGAATATCCAATAATAAATTATGAGAACATAAATAAAATAAAAGAAAAAATAAATAATAATTATTTTGAGTTGTTAGAAAATAATGAAGGGGACTTATCAAAACTAATTTTAACTTTTTTTTCTTTGTTAGATTTGGGTTATTTAAATAAAGATTCTTTTATTTTTTTTATAAAACATTTTTTTAATGATAAAAAATATACATTTATTTTAGATAATATAAATTGAATCAAAAATACTGATATTTTTCCTTTTATAAATAATCACAACTTTATAATAGTGACTAATGATTTTAGAAATTACTTAAACAATATAAACGACTTTGAACTTTTGTACATTTCTGATGAAAAATTTAATGGTATAGATATTTTTGAAAAAAATTCTCTAATTAATTATTTAGAAAAGGAATTAAATATCTTTTTCGATAATTCATTATTTAATGAATTCATTAAAAATAAAACAGATATTGAAATAGAAAAAATTTTTTTCAAAATAAAAACATTAAAAAATTAAACTTTATGTCATTTTGACATTTTGGTGCGGTATCATTTATATGTAATCTTAAACTGGAGCATTTTTAGATAAATTTACACCACCATTTTGGTGCGGTATCATTTATATGTAATCTTAAACAATTTTTTTATTTGATTATTTTCCATACTAATTTTGGTGCGGTATCATTTATATGTAATCTTAAACATTTATTGTAATATTTCATTATTTCCCCCGATTTTGGTGCGGTATCATTTATATGTAATCTTAAACTTGTATCAAAGCATATAATGCATTAATTGATTTTGGTGCGGTATCATTTATATGTAATCTTAAACTTATGGTATTAATTTTAAGAATACAATAGAATTTTGGTGCGGTATCATTTATATGTAATCTTAAACAATGAATAAACAAGAATTAAAAGAATATACATTTTGGTGCGGTATCATTTATATGTAATCTTAAACATAATCATTTAGCAAATTCAAATAACCAGAATTTTGGTGCGGTATCATTTATATGTAATCTTAAACATTATTCATTTGTATAATATGCTCTGATTCATTTTGGTGCGGTATCATTTATATGTAATCTTAAACATTATTCATTTGTATAATATGCTCTGATTCATTTTGGTGCGGTATCATTTATATGTAATCTTAAACATTGGACATTTGGATATATACAAACATTACATTTTGGTGCGGTATCATTTATATGTAATCTTAAACAAAAAAAGACGACGTTGAAAATAACGAAGCATTTTGGTGCGGTATCATTTATATGTAATCTTAAACTCTTTTTGCTCCTGCAACTTCAATATAATTATTTTGGTGCGGTATCATTTATATGTAATCTTAAACTTTTTAGCAAACTCATTACTTTTTCCCTCAATTTTGGTGCGGTATCATTTATATGTAATCTTAAACTAGCAGCGGCGGCGTTGACTTAACTAGTAAATTTTGGTGCGGTATCATTTATATGTAATCTTAAACTATTCCATCCAGAGTATTTTATTAATTTTATTTTGGTGCGGTATCATTTATATGTAATCTTAAACAATAGGTGTTATTAATGTTGGTATTAACAAATTTTGGTGCGGTATCATTTATATGTAATCTTAAACCAATATTTCTTTCCACAATTTTATTCTACTATTTTGGTGCGGTATCATTTATATGTAATCTTAAACCATTATATAGATTTTTAAATGACGGAGATTATTTTGGTGCGGTATCATTTATATGTAATCTTAAACACGTGAAAGTATGCAGAAAAGTTTTCTATATTTTGGTGCGGTATCATTTATATGTAATCTTAAACTAATTTTATACGGCTCAAGCTCGTTATATAATTTTGGTGCGGTATCATTTATATGTAATCTTAAACTACATTAGCAAATGGAGCATATCAATATAAATTTTGGTGCGGTATCATTTATATGTAATCTTAAACTTGATTATATTTTTATCAAATACTCAAATAATTTTGGTGCGGTATCATTTATATGTAATCTTAAACTAGTTTTAATCTAAAACCTTATAAAGGTAAATTTTGGTGCGGTATCATTTATATGTAATCTTAAACTAATGAATGCTGGATATGGTAAGTTTGGGAATTTTGGTGCGGTATCATTTATATGTAATCTTAAACAGTAGTTTTGTTAAAATCTCCATCCACATTATTTTGGTGCGGTATCATTTATATGTAATCTTAAACTATTAGTTTGGTAATGTTTAATCTCCTTCATTTTGGTGCGGTATCATTTATATGTAATCTTAAACATTAAAGGTATCGTAAATAAATAAATCTCTATTTTGGTGCGGTATCATTTATATGTAATCTTAAACCAATTTAGCTCGGCACTACCATAACGTAGCATTTTGGTGCGGTATCATTTATATGTAATCTTAAACGACATACTTGCGGAAGGTTTTGGAATAAGTATTTTGGTGCGGTATCATTTATATGTAATCTTAAACATAACCTGGAATTTTATAATCGTAATCTTTATTTTGGTGCGGTATCATTTATATGTAATCTTAAACGTGAAAAGGAAATAAAAAAAGATGAAACAAATTTTGGTGCGGTATCATTTATATGTAATCTTAAACCCTTAATTATTAGATTCTATTATTTACTACATTTTGGTGCGGTATCATTTATATGTAATCTTAAACGTGGTTGTTTTGAGGGTTTACGATCACAACATTTTGGTGCGGTATCATTTATATGTAATCTTAAACAGAATATTATGATGAATATAATAGAATTGCATTTTGGTGCGGTATCATTTATATGTAATCTTAAACATATGGTAATACTATCATACTTGAAGCAGTATTTTGGTGCGGTATCATTTATATATAATCTTAAACCAATATTTCTTTCCATAACTTTATTCTACTATTTTGGTGCGGTATCATTTATATGTAATCTTAAACAGTAATTTTTTTACAATTACCACTAGCATCATTTTGGTGCGGTATCATTTATATGTAATCTTAAACAGTAATTTTTTTACAATTACCACTAGCATCATTTTGGTGCGGTATCATTTATATGTAATCTTAAACTAAAAAATTTTTATCACTTATTCCGCTACTATTTTGGTGCGGTATCATTTATATGTAATCTTAAACTCTTGTTATTTCTTGTTCTTTTCTTGTTTTATTTTGGTGCGGTATCATTTATATGTAATCTTAAACGAAGTAGTATCAAGTCCAGATGAAAGTAATATTTTGGTGCGGTATCATTTATATGTAATCTTAAACAGAGATACAAGATATATCAACAGCAATTTTATTTTGGTGCGGTATCATTTATATGTAATCTTAAACATCAATTACTATTAATATCTTTGGTACAATATTTTGGTGCGGTATCATTTATATGTAATCTTAAACATCATAATGTTATCTTCCGAACCTTGTAGTATTTTGGTGCGGTATCATTTATATGTAATCTTAAACGCTTACTTTTCTTATATCAACATTACCAGTATTTTGGTGCGGTATCATTTATATGTAATCTTAAACATCAATTACTATTAATATCTTTGGTACAATATTTTGGTGCGGTATCATTTATATGTAATCTTAAACAAATAAACAAATATACCATAATATTACTTATTTTGGTGCGGTATCATTTATATGTAATCTTAAACATTATACAATTAGCATATAAAAGTTTTTATATTTTGGTGCGGTATCATTTATATGTAATCTTAAACTTATACACAACAAGATTTTTACACAACTGCATTTTGGTGCGGTATCATTTATATGTAATCTTAAACAATAAATGGTAAAAATATATAATATGCTCATTTTGGTGCGGTATCATTTATATGTAATCTTAAACATTTTTAATCTAGTTAATAGTTTGTTTCCTATTTTGGTGCGGTATCATTTATATGTAATCTTAAACGGAAGAAACTTCACAAGAAGAACCACAAGTATTTTGGTGCGGTATCATTTATATGTAATCTTAAACTGTAGCAACAAGCACACATATCTATAAACTATTTTGGTGCGGTATCATTTATATGTAATCTTAAACTTCGTATGTATTTACTCCAATTAATTCGGAATTTTGGTGCGGTATCATTTATATGTAATCTTAAACAGTGCTGGGCACTCTAAATATGACCCAGATATTTTGGTGTGGTATCATTTATATGTAATCTTAAACGCAATTGGTGCAGTAATAACATCACTTGCAATTTTGGTGCGGTATCATTTATATGTAATCTTAAATCTTTTGAAATAATTGAAGAACAATTAAACAATTTTGGTGCGGTATCATTTATATGTAATCTTAAACAAACACGAATGCAAATTAATAGATATTCCTTATTTTGGTGCGGTATCATTTATATGTAATCTTAAACTCCCATACATTCTTTACTTAATAAGTACATATTTTGGTGCGGTATCATTTATATGTAATCTTAAACAAATCCAATAAGAATATCCTTAAATTCTGTATTTTGGTGCGGTATCATTTATATGTAATCTTAAACACTATTAAAGGGCCGAATGATTTACTTTATATTTTGGTGCGGTATCATTTATATGTAATCTTAAACTTATTCTGTAAGTTTAACAATTGATGTAGAATTTTGGTGCGGTATCATTTATATGTAATCTTAAACACCCATTTGTCGAGAGAATGATAAGGACACATTTTGGTGCGGTATCATTTATATGTAATCTTAAACTATAATAACATTAACAAAAGAGCAAATAGCATTTTGGTGCGGTATCATTTATATGTAATCTTAAACAAAATAAAGAGGAAGTTAGCAAGCACATAAATTTTGGTGCGGTATCATTTATATGTAATCTTAAACTTAAACCCTGTTGTAAATTCGTCAATATCGATTTTGGTGCGGTATCATTTATATGTAATCTTAAACGGAAAGCGTAAGCAATCTTATTTATAACGAATTTTGGTGCGGTATCATTTATATGTAATCTTAAACTAATTATGATTGATAAATACCCTACAAAATATTTTGGTGTGGTATCATTTATATGTAATCTTAAACGGACAGCAAGCGCAAATAACAAAAAGCTATATTTTGGTGTGGTATCATTTATATGTAATCTTAAACGAAAGTGCAGAATTGCAACCGATTTGGTATATTTTGGTGCGGTATCATTTATATGTAATCTTAAACAATAATATCGTGGAAAGTTTTGAACAGGAAATTTTGGTGCTGTATCATTTATATGTAATCTTAAACTTATTCATATAATTTATATTCTCTTACCCTATTTTGGTGCGGTATTATTTATATGTAATCTTAAACAATAACATTGCAAACAAAAGAGTATATTGAATTTTGGTGCTGTATCTTATTTGTAAAATAATTAAATTATTTTTTTGTATTTAATATATTTAAATCAAATATTTTTATCATTAATAGATAGGTCACATTTTATAAAATCAATTTATGATAAGTAATTTAAAAAATTACTTAAAATTAAATAAAAGGGTAACTATATGAATAAAAAATTGAAATTAAGTTTTATGGGTGCGTTGTTAGCAACATCTTCTTTAGCAATTACAACGCCAATAGTTAGTTGTAGTTTATTTAGTGAAACTAATGATCCTATCGAACCTATATTACTAACAAGCATTAATGAATCAGGTGCTAGAAGGGAAATTAGACTTTTTATCTTAAAACAAATGCAAAATCTTAATAATTTTGAAGCTCAAAGAGAACTTGCACGCCAATTAGAATTTGACAAAATTTTATCTGATGATTATTCTTCTAAAATTATGAATATCATATCATTTGAAGATCATCAAGGCGAACAATATTTAGCTTCCTCAGTGATTGATAACATAGTTTTTAATCACATTATAGTATTCCAAAAACCAGATGGTCCTGACAATTTTTCCACATATTTACAAATGGAAATAAAAATTAATTTTATAGATGGTTACACCACAATAGATGATTTGATAATTGACACAGGTCTATCGATAGTCTCATATGGATAATTATAATTTTGGGAAAACACTTATTAGTTTAATAATTTATTCATTTAATAATTCTAATATTGTGTTTTTTAAAAATATACATTTTATTAAAAAATAAAACAATTTCTTCTTCAAAAGTCAAAAATATTATAATTAAAAAAAGGAACCATATGAATAAAAAAATAAAATTTGGTTTTTTATGATCAATAATATTGTCATCAACAATAGCAATTACATTTCCAATATTTAGTTGTAGTCTTTTTAGTGATCTTACTAAACCTATTGAAACCATCATACTAACTAGTGTTGATTATTCAAAAGCTAGGGAAGCTCTCCGTTCTGAAATTATAAAAGAAATGAAATCTCTTGATAATTTTGAAAAACAACAGGCACTTGCTGAAGAATGAAAAATTGGTGTTAAATTATCTGATACACAAAAATTAACAATTACAAATAATTTACATTTTGTAGATTCTGAAGGCAACAAGTATGAAAATGATTTAGTTATTGATAGCATAGTTTTCAAT
>JBOFGT010000013.1:0-10954 GCA_051649265.1 Mycoplasmoidaceae bacterium | reverse complement strand
AAATATCAAATTAAAATCCCAATTATTTATTTAAATGGGATTTTTTTAATTCATATAAATAATTTTTTATTTCTTAATTTTTTAAAATAGAAATAAAATATAATATATAAAATAGGAATATATATGAAAGTTATTGAAGGTTCTCTACTTGCATTTAGCAAAAACATTGATGAAATGATTTCTCAACTTATTATATTAAAAAATTCAGGAATCAAAAACATTCATTATGATGTTATGGATGGTATTTTTGTTCCAAATACTGCTTTCTTTGGTGAAAATCTTTCATTACTTAAAAGTATGGGATTTACAATTAGTGTTCATTTAATGGTTGTTAATGTTGAAAATTACATTGATTTCTTTATTAAAGAAGAAATTGATTACTTAACATTTCATTGTGAAATATTATCAAATTTAGATAGCTTAAGATTAATCCAAAAAGTAAAAAATAGAGGTATTAAATGCGGAATAGCAATAAAACCAAATACAAGTATTAATGATGTAATTAATTTGATAAATCTTTCAGACATAATTACGGTAATGTCTGTAGAACCTGGTTTTGGTGGTCAAAAATTCATTATAAAAACTTTAGACAAACTTAAAGAAATAAGAAAGTATAATAAGAATATTATTATTCAGGTTGATGGCGGATTAAATTTAGAAACCTCTGAATTAATTAGTGAATATGCAAACTTTTTTGTCATGGGAACTTATTTAATAGATAATATAAATAATTCTGACTTTATTTCGAAAAGATTAATTAGGTAAAATAATGAAAAAATCAAATTTTGATGGAAAACCAATTTTAGTAATAACTATAAATGGTGAACCCTTATTAGACATTCATCCAGAACAAAAGAAAAATTTTTATAATTATATATTATTACTATCTATTAGATACAAGCTAATAATTGTTACAGATATGCCACAATTAAAAACAAAAACACTTAATAAAGAAATAGGATTAACAGACGGATTTATTATTAATAATTGTGGTTCATCTATTTTTGATATTAAAAATAACGAAATTATTTCAGTTGACAATATGAAAAAAAGTAAAATTCTTCCAATTTATAGACAAGCACTAATAGCAGGTGATAGTGTTATTTTTCATACTCAAAACACAATTTATATTTATACTCACTATGTAAAATTGCTGTCTTATTTTGTTAAATCATTTAAGGGAGCAAAGGTTGAATTAATCCAAAACTATGATGATGGTATTAAAAATCTTATGAGAAATAAAGTAGAAGCTTTAGAAATTTATAATACTTTTTATGATATATCAACAATTTTTAATAGGAATGAAAAAATACATTCAATATGCGAGAATGAAAATTTAGTATATAATGAATTAAATAGTTCAAGATTATTGATTATTGAATCTTGTATTAATAATGCAATTAATTTAATTATGGAAAAAGTAAATATGCATTTTACTGAAGTCTACTTAATAAATTTAACTAATATATTTCACAATCAAAATATTTCAAGTTCATATGAATATCAAACTAATACTACAATGGAAGATTTATTTGAAAATAAAACTTTTCAAATATTTGATAGTGAACTTAAAAATATTATTATCGAAAACAATTTTTTGAATATTGAAGAAATAGAATTATTTGAATAAATCAATTGTAAAAAGGAATAATAAATATGTCAATTATAAATTTTTTCGGCCTAGGAGGCTTAGATGAAAGGGACAAAAGATGTTTTGTCCTTGGAGTTGATGACCAATACTTTGTTTTTAATATAGGAATTTCAATTCCTAGCTTTTCAAGATTAGGTATTAAAAAAATAGCACCTGATTTTTCATGAATTGAAAAAAACAAAAATAAAATTAAAGGGATATTTATATCTTCTGTTAATTTTGATAATGTTGGTGGATTATTGCACTTAAATAATGTTATTAAAGATATCCCAATATATACTTCTGAAATAGGTAAGGTTATTTTAGAATCATTCTTTAATAAAAATAGTATGAAAAACATTAGAAACTATTCAGATTACATTGTAAAGGTTGTAAAACCCTTAGAAGAAATTAAATTAGGCAGTTCTTTGATTACACCCTTTCTTATATTAAATAGTTCTCCTAATTCACTTGGTTTTGCTTTTAATACTAAAGATGGAGCAGTGATAATTTTAGATGATTTTATGATTGGAACAGAAAATGAAAAATGTTATAAAAATAATATTTATCAAATAAATCAAATTACAAAGAATAATAACCTGTTATTAATTTCATCAGTTGGTAATGTTTCTAAGCCATATGGATTTACTTCTCCAAATCATGATTCGATGTCGTACATTGAAAAAGAAATTGATATTTTTGAAGATAGAAGAAATATTATTACATGCTATGATTCTGATCTATTCACAATTTTCAAAATAATTAATTATGCTCAAAAAATGCAATTAGGGTTTTCTATTCACAACAATGTTTTATATAATTTAATTAATAAATTCATTTCAATTAATATTTTAGATTGTAAAAAATTATTATTTTTTCCAATTTCTAAAGTTAATGAAATGAAAAAAGGAATAATTTTAATTGCTTATAATAAACAAAAAATATTCAATACAATAACATCTATTTGTACAAATAATGAAGAGTTTATTATTCCCCAAAAAAATGATAAATTTATTTTAGCAATGCCAACAACAAGTGGCTTTGAATCAATTGAAGCAAATGTAATAGACTTAATTGCATCAATTGATCTCAAATGATCTAAATTACCTAAAAATATCCTAGAAATGAAAGCTTCATCAGAAGATCATAAATTATTAGTTGATATGTTAAAACCTAAATACATCATTCCTACTTCAGGTTTATATTATGAATTTTTAGACTATAAAAATATCATAAAAGGTAATAGTTGTGACGAAAATAATATTTTGCTTTTAGAAAATGGTCAATCAATTTATTTTGAAAATAAAATTTATAATAAAGGTAAAACAAAATGAATGGAACTTCATGAAAAATACTTAGGTACTAATCAAGAATTTGGAGATGTTAATGCTTCTTTATTAAGTGAGAGAAAGTTAATGTCTGAAAATGGTGTTGTTTTTATTTCAGCACTTATCAAAAAAAACAATGCTGATATTAAAGTTACTAATTTTGACTTAAGCACCTATGGTGTATTGTCAGATACTGAATTCATGAAAGATAACTTAGACAAACTAAAAGAAAATCTAATTCAAATGATAATTGATGGTTACAAAGACAAAAATATCAGCCAAAAAGAATTAAAAAATTCGCTTAAGAAAGCAACATCAAAATTTTATGAAAAAAATATTTTTAAAACTCCATTAGTTTTATCTACTCTTATTGATAGATAATTGGTTAAAAAATATTTTTGTTTTTTATAAAAAGTGTATATAATATATTAAGATTAATATTAGCAAAACTAATAAATACATTTCATATGGAGCAATAATGAAAAAAGATATCCACCCACAATCAAAAGATGTAAATTTTGTTTGTTCTTCTTGTAATTCTGAATTTAAATTTAAATCCACAATAAAAGATGATAAATACACTATTGATGTATGTGGAAAATGTCATCCATTCTACATGGGTAATTTATCTTCACAACAAGTAAGAGGAAGAGCTGAAAAATTCTCTAAAAAATTTGAAGCTGGGAAAAACCAAATTAATTCTACCGCAACTAAAGATATTAAGTCTGACAATAAGAAAAGTGAAAATAAGAAAATTATTAAATCTTTAGATAGTTTATAAGAATATGCTTCAATTTAAAATTGAGCATATTTTTTATTATATAAAAAAGGAGTTTATATGAGTTACAACAAAAAATTATTTTTATCACTTTCAAATATTGAAACAAAATATGATTCATTAACAAAAGAGTTAGAATCTTTAACTGATGATTTTAAAAAAATGGCAGAAATAAATAAGACTTTGAAGGACCATTCTAAAGTAATGGAAAAATTTCAAGAGTATAAATCAGTTGTTAAAACTATTGATAACGTTGATAATCTTTTAAAAGAAGAAAAAGATTATGAAATGATTGAATTAATTAGAACTGATTTTGAAGATGCAAAGAATAAAGTAGAAAATTTAGAACAAGAACTACAAATTTTATTATTACCAAAAGATGTTGATGATGAAAAAGATGTTATATTTGAAATGAGACCAGCAGCTGGTGGTAGTGAAGCTTCAATATTTGTTGGAAATATGTATGAAGCATATATGCGTTATGCTCAATCTCAAAATTGAAAAGTTGAAGTAATAGAAAGTGCCATTGACACTTATGGTTACTCATTCATTTCATTTTCCATTAGTGGTTCTGAAGTTTATGCAAAAATGAAATTTGAATCTGGTGTCCATAGAGTTCAAAGAGTTCCATTAACAGAATCAAAGGGAAGAGTACATACTTCAACAATCACTGTTGCTGTTTTACCTGAAGTTGATGATGTTGAAATTGATATAAAAAAATCAGATCTTAGAGAAGACTTATATTGCGCTTCTGGTGCAGGAGGGCAACACGTAAACAAAACTCAATCAGCAGTTAGAATAACTCATATTCCTTCAGGAATAGTTGTTGCATGTCAAGAAGGTAAATCACAACATTCAAATAGAGACACTGCAATGAAATTATTAAGATCAAAACTTTATGAAAAAATGAAACAAGATCAACATGATGAATTAGCGGGTCTTAGAAAAAACCAAGTAGGTAGTGGAGATCGTTCAGAAAAAATAAGAACATATAATTACCCTCAAAATCGTGTTACAGATCATAGAATTGGTTTATCACTTAATAAATTAGATACTATTATGCAAGGTGATTTTAAAGAAATAATTGATGCACTAATTGCTGATGATCAAACTAAAAAAATGTCTAATTTGGAATTTTAATGACTTTTAGAAAATTCATTGATAATTCATTAAAAAATAATTCTAAATTGTCAAAAGAAAATTTATTTAAAATAATTTTCTTTTTATCTGAAGAAAATAAAAATAATGAATTACTACATTTAAATATTAATAAAGAAATAGATTTTAATTTAAAAAAATTTAATAAGATTATTAATAAATTTTTGAATAAAAAAATTCCATTAGAATATATAATAAAATCTTTTTATTTTTATAACAATGAGTATTATATTAGTAAAAAAGTTTTCATTCCAAGATCTGAAACTGAATTTTTAGTTAGCAACATTATCAAAGAATATAGAGATATTGAAAACATTAAAGTTTTAGATATTTGTTCTGGTTCTGGATGTATTTCAAATACTTTGCAAATGTATTTGAAAAATGCAATAGTGTATGGATTAGAAAAGAAAAATAAGCCATTTAAAATTTCAAAAATAAATAAAGATAAATATTCTTTAAAAACTATTTTTATTAAATCAGATATTTTTAAATGAATAAAAATAAACAATATTAAATTTGATTTAGTTGTTTGTAATCCACCATATATTTCAAAAGATTATGAATTAGATGAAATAGTTTTAAAAGAACCAAAAGAAGCATTATTTTCAGAAAGTGATGGACTTTTATTTTATGAATTTATTATAAAAAATATTCATAAATTTCTTAATAAAAATGGAACCCTAATATTTGAAATTGGTTTTGATCAAAAAGATAAATTAATTAATATTTTAAAAAAAAATAATTTAAATAATTATAATTTTAAAAAAGACCAATATGGTATAGATAGAAATTTATATATTAAATTGTAGGTATTATGAAAATTATTAAAGAAAATAATATATTAGAAATTATTAATTATATTAAAAAAAATAAAATTATTATTTTACCTACTGACACACAAATTGCTGTTATTTGTAAAGACAAAAATAAAATATATGAATTAAAAAAAAGAAATAAAAATAAAAAATTAATTAAATTTATTTATGACTATAAAAATAAAAATTTTAGTAAAGAGTTTATTTTATTAGCAGATCATTTTTGACCAGGAGCATTAACTTTAATTGAAAATAAAAACTCTTATAGAATACCAAATAATGTTTTGTTAATTAATATTTTAAAAGAAGTGGACTTCATTTATTCGTCTAGTGCTAACATTTCAGGAGAAGATCCTTTATTAAATACAATTAAATACAAAGAATTGTTTAATGATAATCCGTTAAAAAATGAGATAGTAATTATCGAAGGAATTACTAAAGAAAAAACACCAAGTTCTATTTATGATTTAGATAAAAAGAAATTGATTAGGGAAGGAAAAATATCTTTAAAAGAAATAGAAAAAATTATATTCTAAGAATAAATAAATTATAGCAGCGGAAATTATTTTTATGATATTATTTATTTATTGATTAAAGAGGACAATATGAGTCAAGAAGAAAGTAACAAAAAAATATGAGAAGAAATCGAAGAATTAAAAAAAGAGATTAAACTTTTAAAAGAGGAAAAAAATAATTCTTCAAGCAAAAATAGCGGATTTAATTTTGATTCATATAAACATGAAGTTAATGAGGAAGATTTAAATAAATTAATGGAATTCAAAAAAATAAAACCTGTTTGATTCATTCCAATAATTGGTTTTTTTTGATGTCAAGCGGACATTCAAATAAATGTTGAATCAATTGATAGAGGATTAGTTAGAGGTGAATATGTTAAATCAACTTGAATTTTATTTCTACCAATAATTCCTATTGCAGCAATTTCAATTGTAATTAACCTTTGACCATTTATAGAAATTTATGCAATTAGAAAATTAACTTATAAAAGAATAATGAAAAAGAAATTAGTAAAAAATGAATAAAATATATATAGCTTCAGACCATGCAGGGTTTGAAATGAAAGAATCAATTAAGCAAGTAATGAATTATCTTAACTTTATAGATTTAGGAACAAAATCAACTGATTCTGTAGATTATCCTGATTATGCATATGCATTATCTAATGAAGTAATAAAAGATAAAGATTCGATTGGAATTTTAATTTGTGGAACTGGTGTTGGAATGTGCATTGCTGCTAATAAAATAAGTGGTATTAGATGTGCTAATGTAACATCTCCTACTTTTGCTGAATTAGCAAAAAAACACAATAATGCAAATATAATTTCTTTAAGCGCAAGATATGTATCAGTTGACGAAAATGTTAAAATTATAAAAACATTCTTATCTTCTACTTTTGAGGAAAGACATTTAGAAAGAATTAATAAATTAAATATAAAATAATCAGAATTGGGAATTAAATGTTATTTAGAAAATTAATTACTAGCGAATCTGTAAGCAAGGGTCATCCAGATAAAATTTGTGATCAAATTAGCGATAAAGTATTAGATGCTTGTTTAAAAGATGACAAGAATTCAAGAGTTGCTTGTGAAGTTTTTGCTTCTAATAGATTAATTGTAATTGGCGGAGAAATAACAACTAAAGCATATGTAGATATTATTAAATGTGCTTGAGAAGTATTAAAACCACTTGGCTATAATGAAAATGATTTTACTATTATTTCAAATGTAAATTCTCAATCTATTGATATTTCAAAATCTATTTCTCATTCAAACGGAAAAATATGTGCTGGAGATCAAGGAATTGTTTTTGGCTTTGCAATCAATGAAACGAAAGAATTAATGCCTTTACCAATTATGATTGCTCATGATTGTTTAAAGGAATTAGAACACAAAGTTAAAAAAGAGAATATTAAATGAATTAAATCAGATGCAAAATCACAAGTAACTATTGATTATACTGATAAGAATAATTTAAGAATTGACACAATTTTAATGAGTGTTCAACATTCTGAAGACTATGATCCAAAAAAAATGAATGACTTAATAAGTGAAGTAATGTTAACTGTTGCTAAAAAAAGAAATTTAAATTTAGATTTCACAAAAATAATAAATCCATCAGGTAAATTTACAATTGGTGGTCCAATTGGTGATACAGGATTAACAGGAAGAAAAATTATTGTTGATACTTATGGTGGATATTCTAAACATGGAGGTGGAGCTTTTAGTGGAAAAGATCCAACTAAAGTAGATCGATCAGGTAGCTATTATGCAAGATATATTGCAAAACATATTGTTGCTGCAAAACTAGCAGATGCTTGTGAAATTCAAATAGCATATTCAATTGGAAAGCCAAAGCCAATTGCAATATATTTAGATACATTTAATACAAATAAAATATCTGATGAAATTATTTATGAAATAGTCGTTAAAATATTTAATTTTGATATTAAATTTATGATTGATCATTTACAATTAAAAAATCCAATTTATTATAAAACTTCTTTTTATGGTCACTTTGGAAAAGATGAAAATTGTCCATGAGAAAAATTGGATAAAATAGAAGATATTAATAAAATAAAAAATAAGTTTAGTTAAATTTATTTTTTATTTTATAATTTACTTAAATGTGAAAAAACAAAAAAGGATAAAAAATGATTTATACAAAAAAAACATTAAATGAATTAAATGTAGAAGGAAAAAAAGTAATATTAAGATTAGACCTTAATGTGCCTATGAGTCATGGACAAATTTTAGATGACAATAGAATAAAAGCTGCAATGCCAACTATCCAATATTTATTAGACAAAAATTCTAAAATCATTATTCTTTCTCATCTTGGTAGAATTAAAAACAATGATGACAAGGAATCAATTGATAAATCTTTAGAAATAGTTTATTTAAATATAAAAAAGAGACTTTCATCAAATAATGTTTATTTTAATAATAGTACAGATGAAAAAGAAATAACAAAAGCTGCAAACGATTTAAAAGAAGGAGAAATTTTAGTTTTAGAAAATACAAGATTTTATGATGTAGATAGTAAAGGGTCAGTTGTGAAATTAGAATCTAAAAACGATCCTAAATTATCTAAATTCTGAGCATCATTAGGAGATGTATATGTTAATGATGCATTTGGAACATCTCATAGATCTCATGCATCAAATGTTGGTATTGCAAAAAATATTAATGATTCTGCAATAGGTTTATTAATTGAAAAAGAATTAAATATGCTTTCTCAGGCTTGTGAAAACCCTGAGCAACCCTTAGTTGTTATTTTAGGTGGAGCTAAAATTGCTGATAAAATCAAAACTATTGAAAAGATTTCAAAAGTTGCTAGTAAAATTCTTATTGGTGGTGGGATGGCATTTACATTCTTAAAAGCTCAAGGTAAAGAAGTTGGCAAATCATTAGTTGATGAAAATAGCATTCCTGTTGCTAAAAAATTTCTTGATGAACTAGGTGATAAGCTAGTTTTACCAATTGATTTTAATTGCGCTGAATCAATCCCTGGCTATTGATCATTGAAAGTGAAAGAAGGAGAGGCTTTTCCATCTGATATGATTGGTTTAGATATTGGTAAAAAAAGTATTAAATTATTTTGCAATGAAATTAAAGAAGCAAAAACAATTATTTGAAATGGACCAATGGGGGTTTTTGAAGATCCTAAATTCTCTCAAGGTACTAGAAAAGTTTGTAAAGCAATTTACAAAAAAACTAAAAAAGGAGCATTTACATTAATTGGAGGAGGCGATTCTGCTTCTGCTGCAATTAAATTTGGCTTTGAAAGTGGATTTACTCATATTTCTACTGGTGGTGGTGCTTCACTTGCATTTTTAGAAGGAACAATTTTACCAGGAATTGAAGCTATATCTAATCATGGTGATGTAAAACCAACAAAAATAAATAATAAAAAAGATGATGCTGAAAAAACAAAATCAGTTTCTAAAAAAGCTTCATCTTCTAAAACTAAAATTATTGAAAAAAAACTAACTACATCTAAGGTAAAAACTACAATTTCAAAAGCAAAGCCTACTACTTCTAAAAGGCCAGCACCAGCTAAAGCAAAAGCAAAGCCTACTGTTTCTAAAAAGTCAGCACCAGCTAAAGCAAAAGCTCCAGTAAAAAAAACTAAAAAATAATCAAATTAATAAATGGTATTAACTATTTATTTTTTTTTATAATAAAAATATGAATAGACAAAATATTACATATAAAAACAATAGAATAATATACAACATTTGTGAAACAAGTTTATTAATGGGGCTTACATTAGGTGTTTATTATTTATTAAGCTCATTATCAATTGGTCAGTTGATAAGCTTTGATATTCATTGAATATTTTATATATTAGGAATAATAGTAATCAAAGATAAATCTTCTAGACTATTTTTCTTTTTTTCTATTCCATTTTTAAGTATGTTTAGAGGCAATATCATTGCTATTAATCACTTTCAAGTATTTGTTGAATACTTTCTTGTTTATTACTGCTTCTTTTTATTTTTATTTTTCAATTGATTAATTGATAAAAAAAGTAATAAGTTTCAATTTACTATATTTATTTTGTTTTTGTTAATATCTTTTTTTATTAGATTAATGCTACATACTATATCTGGAATTTTATGATGAGGAGCAAATAGTTTTGAAATGTCTATTATAATTAATATTAGAATTCTAATCTTGGATTGAATAATAGTTATTCCTTTATCAATTATTACTTATCCAAGTTTAAAACTATTTTATAAAGAGCAAAATAAAAAATAAGAATTATTTCTTATTTTTTATTGCTCATTTTTCTACATCTCAAACTTCAGTAACAATTCCTTTATAAAACTCAGGTTCATGACTTACTAATAAGATGGAACCATTATATTCTTTTAAAGCCCTTTTAAGCTCATTTTTAGCTAGTTTATCAAGATGGTTGGTTGGTTCATCAAGAACTAATAAATTAGTAGGTTTATTAATCAATTTACAAAGCTTTGCCTTTGCTTGTTCTCCTCCACTTAATGATTTAAGTTTACTTTCAATATGATCTCTTCTTAATCCGCACCTAGCAAGAGCAGATCTAACCACTTGATGATTACGATCTTTTTCATCAAATGATTGTCATACATCTTCTAAACATGTTAAATCAGATTGTTGACTTTCTTGTTCAAAGTAACCTAATTCTATATAGTTTCCCATGGTTATTGAACCAGAGATTGGTTTAATGATTGAAATAAGACTTTTTA
>JBOFGT010000012.1:0-11365 GCA_051649265.1 Mycoplasmoidaceae bacterium | reverse complement strand
ATTAAGAAAAAAGAGTTAAAGGATATTATCAAACAAAATTATTCAGTTAAAAAATACAAAGAAGAAGCATTAAAGGCAACACCGAACAGAACCATTTCAAGAGAAAGAATGTTTCATGGAAACTTTATTTTAAATAACTTTAAAAAACACAAATATGCAAGAACTTTAACAACTAGACAAGATAGACATCCAAATGCAGGAGTGATTGATTTAAGAGACACAGAAATAGAGTGCAAGGACTTATCAAAAGCAAAATACAGATTTTTAACTACAAGAGAAGCATATCTTTTAATGGGTTTTGATGAAAAAGATTATGATAGAGTAAAAGAGCAAAATATAAAAGAAGCAAAACTATATCAACAAGCTGGAAATTCAATTGTTGTTAATGCAATTATACCTGTTATTAAAAAAATTCAGGAGCTAAACAATGAATAAAAGTTTAATAGAAAAAGTAAATTTTATTATGAATTGTTTCTTTAATGGTGATCTTAATTACATTGAAGGTTTTGAAAAAGTCGAAAGATATTTCAAAAAACCAATGATTTGAAATATGGATACTGATATCTTTAATATGATGAAAAGACTTTATGAAAATATTAAAAATTTTGATAAAGTAAGAGAAATAGAAATAAGAAATGCAAAAAATAATAATAAAAATGGTAATGATTTATATTCATTGATAGTAAATGGAATAAATGTAACTCCTGCAAAGATTCAAAAAGAAGTTGCTTATAGTACCATTAGACAATACTGTCAAATATTAACATCATTAGACATTGTGATGTTTAGTGACTTTAAAAAAGAGGGATTTATATTAGAGTGTCATGGTATCAAAGAAAAATTAGAAAAATTTGAAAATATGGGATTATCTATTATATTTAATGGGCAGAAAAGTGCAATAAGCTGAGTAAGAAATCTAGGTTTTTCTTTGTTTATGTCTCTACTATATTATAAAAATTTTGATTTCATAAATTTCGATAAAGAATATGAGATAATTGAGAAAAGAAAAAGAAATAAAAATTCTGGTATAAAATTTCTTGCAATAAAAGATAGCAAAAAAGAAATTGAGCAAATGTATAATGAGACATATAAAAATTTAATTATTAATAATTTTGAAAATTATGATTTAGAAAAAATAATTGATTCGATATGCGATTATATTAATGAAAATAATAATGACTATGAAATTATTAAAAAAGTTGAAGAGAAAAATAGACAAAATGCAATTTCTGCAGAGAGAAGCAGATTTAAAAAAATGATTCTTGATGATAGACTATCAAAAAAATTGATTTCTGATAAAAATGATATTTATTCTGATTTAGTTAATTTTAATAATGGTGATGATAGACTAACTGCAAGATTTAATGATCTTCATGCTTGTCACATATATGAGGTTAAAGATATTAAGAGGGAAAACGATTCTATTTATCATGTTTCAAATCCTAGCAATGGAATAATGATGAAAAGCGAATATCATTGAGCATTTGATAAGGGATTATTTATCTTTAATGAGGATGGTGAATTTAGATGCCGAGAAGAAGAGGAAAGCTATCTATTTAATACTTTAAAATTAGAAAAATGCAGAATTAGGAGAGAAGTTTTTGATGAAAGTATGAAACAATATTTAAAAAAAAGAATTTCATCATAAAACAAATATAAGAATATTTGTTGTATAATGATATTAATTATAAATTGTAGGATGTTATGGAATTTATTAATATATTATGAATTTTTCTAATAAGCTTTGGTATTAATTATTTTTTCTTTATTTTTGCATGAATTTTTAAAAGTGATGTTTTTACAGACATTACATATGCATTATCTTTTTCAGTTTTAACAATAATATTTTTTGCTTGACAGCAAAACTTTCATATCAATCAAATACTAGTTTTTGTATTAATGAATTTATGAGCTTTAAGATTAGGATCATATTTATTCATGAGAATTATAAAAATAAAAGTTGATCATAGATTTGATAGTATGAGAAATTCCTTTTTTAAATTTGGAGGTTTTTGAACTTTACAAGCTTTTATTGTTTTCTTAACTTCTTTACCAGGGATTATGTTTTTAAATTACGATGCTGATTTACTTTTTAATAATGGTGCAACCAATTTTGCTTCATTAATCCTTTTAGTTTCATTATTTGGATTAATATTTGAAACTATTGGCGATTATCAAAAAAATGTTTTCTACAATAACAAAATTAAAAATAAAGAAAATACAAATAATGTTTTTATCAAAACCGGATTATGAAAAATATCAAGACACCCTAATTACTTTGGTGAATCATGTGTTTGATATGGAATAGCATTTACAATGATTGCAACAATTTTAATTTCAGATTCTAAATTATCTGAAAATTACATTTACATTGTTTTCTTAATATCGCCAATATTCTTGAATATATCTTTAATATATATTTCTGGTTTAAAACTACTTGAAGAAAAAGAATGAAACAAATTAAAAGATAATATTGAATATCAAAATTACATTAAAAATACAAGTATGATAGTTCCTTTTATTGGTAAAAAAGGTAAATTAAGTATTCTAAAAAATAAAGGTAATTAAATATGATTTATATGGACATTGAAACAACAGGGCTTGATGGAATAAAACATGAAGTAATAGAAATATACATGTTAAAAGAAGATGAAAGTGGTAATAAAATTGATGAAATGCATTTTTATTTTAAACCATCAAAACCTTTGGAACCAATAATAATAGAAAAAACAAAATTAACAGACATTTTTTTAAGTGATAAACCTAAATTTGAAAATCATATTAATGATATTGTAAATTTTATTTCTAATGAAATTTTAGTTGGTCATAATATTAACGCTTTTGACTTAAGGTTTTTAAATGATAATTTATCTAAATACAAACATAAAACTCTTAATAATAAAACAATTGATACAATGGTTATCGCAAGAGAAGTGGATAATGTTAACAGATATGCTAAGGGTTATAGATTGATTGATCTTGCAAAGAAATACAATATTAAAATAGATGAAAGTAAATTACATGGTGCTAAATACGATACTACAGTTACTAAAGAACTTTATAAAGTTTTAATTAAACAATAAAAAATAGAATTTATCAAATTCTATTTTTTTACATATCCTATTAATAATGAACATTTCCCAATAATTGTTGATTCATAATTGTTTCTGATAAGAAATATAGAACCCTTTTTAAAATTTAAATTATCAACAGTTCCAGATCCATCTATAACTGTGACCTCTAATCATTTTGCGTTATCTATTGATATTCTTTTTGTTCCATCAATATCAATTTTCATCAATGAAAAATATTCATTACTAATTAAATTTTTTTCATCGCAAGCATTTTTAATATTATTATATTTTATAACATTTAAGGCATCTTCAATATGAAGCTCTCTTGGATTATTATAATCATCTATTCTATCATAATCATATAAACGATATGTTATATCTGAGGATTGTTGTAACTCATATATTAATATGCCTTTTTTAATTGCATGAACAATTCCACTTTCAACATAAATAACATCACCCTTTTTTACTTTGATTTCATTTAATAAGTCATCTCATTTTTTTTTATTCAAGAAATCTTCTGTTTCTTTACGATTATTTGTTTTTAATCCATATATGATTGATGCATTTTCTTTTGCATCTAATATGTATCAGCATTCATTTTTACCTAATTTATTATGCCTAATTTTTGCATATTCATTATCAGGATGAACTTGAACACTTAGATCATCATTGGCATCGATAATCTTTGTAAGAATTGGATATTCTCCACAATAGTTTCCAAAAAAATCTCTATTTGATTCATAGAAATCTTTTAATGAAACACCAAACAATTCTTTATTGATAATCGTTGATGGCATTTTTTCTAATGCTGAAACTATTAAAGCCTCACCAATATTATTTGATTTTAATTCATAACCATATTCTTTTAATCTATTACCGCCTCAAATTTTTTCATCTAAGTATGGTTTAAGAAAAATTATATTAATACTATCCATAAATAATTAGACTTTTATGTTGATTTGATTTCTATTTTCTTTTACAGTAAATCAATACATAAATGAAGCTAATAATAATAACAACCCTGTTAATATTCCAAAAACGCCATAAATTATTTCTGGAAAATTAAATGGTGGAACATCAACCACACCTGTGTCAAATTGTTCTTTATAAAATTCAACTAGATTTGCAAAGTCTGCACCATGAACACCTGATAAAGTGATTCCTGTTATTAAAAGACCAATTCCAAGAACCACCATTATTATTTCACCAATAATCATATGATTTTTTCTTGTATAAACCATAGCTGATGAGTTATTGATTTTTAATTTTAAATTTTTTGTATGAATAATAAATTTATTTTCTTTTTTATTTTTAATTTCATTTTCATCCTTATAATGAATTGTTTTTAAAAATAATCCATACATTAAAACTGTTGTTATAGTTCCGATTATTATAGCTAAGAAGAAGAAAGCGATACCAAAACCTTGAATTGCAATTGAAGTACCTCCAATATAACTACCTCCAACTGCTCCAAGAATACCAACTATCGGTCCACCATGTGGAACTGCTCCAGTAACACCTAGTGCTCCAGCAATTGCTCCAGCAACTGCTGAACCAATAACATTTGCTAGAATAGCTCTTTTTGGATCTGAAATCGCAAAAGGAATTGCACCTTCTGAGATTCCAATTGTACCCATTACAATTGCTGATGCTCCAATTGTTCTTTGTTCATTTGTAAAATGTTTTTTATATACAAATGTTGCAACACCCATTCCTAATGGTGCAATTGGAATTGCAGCAGCAACCATTCCCATTGGTTCATTTATTGGAGTTGATAATGTTAATAAAGCAGAAGCTGTAATAAAAGCAATTTTATTTATTGGACCACCCATATCAAATCCAGCCATTGCTCCAAGAACAGCACCCATTCCAATTCCAATACCTATTTGAGCTCCTTGACTAATTTGATTATCTTCAGTTCTTTCAAATAAGCTTTGCATTGCATCACCAATTTTTAACATTACAAATGAAATAGGAGCGTTGATAATAAATATAGCTAATAAACCATAGAATAATGTAACTCCAATTGGAATAATGAATATTGGCATTAATGCTGTAATATTTTTATGAATTTTTCAAGTATTCATTCATTTAACAGTGTAACCAATTAAGAACCCATAGAATATTGCTCCTAAGAATCCTAAAGGTGTTTGTTCACTAGAAGTTATTCCTTCTAAACCAGGTATTAAATATATTAACACTGGCATATTGGAAGCTAGTGCAACTATTGCTGCTGGAGCAATAGCAGACCTTCCTGCAATAGAGTTTGCAATAAATCCTGCAAGAATTGGAATCATCAATGTAAATGCTGCTCCACCAATTCCTCCGATGTAGAATAAAGGATCGTTTTCAGGAATTCTTCCTGAATCACCATATATAATTCTACCTAATCCAACTTGAAGAGCAATTAATAAACCTCCAAAAATTATAAATGGAATCATATATGAAACGCCACTTAATAAGTGCTTAATAAAAAATGATTTCTTTTCACTATCAAATCCAGTATTTGATTTTTTCATTTCAGATACCTTACTTGAATTTAAGTGAACCTCTTTTGTATCTAAGGCTATTTTAATTAAATTAACCGGATCATTAATTGCTTTTTTTAAGCTAGTTGTATAAACTTTTTTTCCATTAAATCTGGATTTATCAACACTTACATCAGATGCAATAATAATAACATCTGCATTTTCAATTTCTTCATCTGTAAATTTATTTTTAACTCCAATTGAACCATGAGTTTCTACTTTAATATTATAGTTAAGATTTACTTCTGAAACTTTTTCAATTTTTTCTGCAGCAAGATATGTATGAGCAATACCAACAGGACATGCTGTAATTGCTAATATATTTTTTTTACCTGCTTCATTTTTTTTAAAATTTCTATTTGAGTTTTCATTTTTATTACTCATAATTTTTTTAAAACTTTTAATTATTTCATTTTTACTCTTACTATTTTTTAATGTATTTGTAAAATCATCATTTAATAAACCAACAGCAACAGAACTTAAAATGTTCATATGTTTATCAGAAGCATCTTTTATTGGCACTAATAATGCAACAATATATTTTGTTGGTTTTCCATCAAGAGATTTTCAATCTACACCTTTTTTTAATCTAAGAAATACAATGCTTGGTTTTTTAATTTGTTCAATTCTTGCATGTGGAATTGCAAAACCATTTTCAAAACCTGTTGATACTTCATTTTCTCTTTCTATAAAAGATTTGTACAAAATATTAATATCTTTTTCATTTATTATTTCAGATTTAAAACAGATCTTTGAAATTTCCTTTAAAGCTTTATCTCTAGAATCAAATTCAATATCTAAGGCAATCTGTTTTTCTATTATATTTATCATATATATATAACCCCTAAAAAAAATATAGCACAATCAGAAAGAAATATTACAACTTTCAAATTTGAATATACAAGATATATGTAAATATTAAATTAAATAAATGAAAATATTTTTAAATCACAAAATTTAAATGTATTATATTATTTGTTTACAATGTTTGTAAATTATAAAAATAATATTTGATACATCAAAAAATTAAGGAATAAAATGAAGAATAATTTTTTTAAAAAAGATTTAGTAATAGTTAACAACAAACTTAAAACTAAAAACGAATGTCTAGAATTTTTTGCGAAAATTTTAAATGATAAAGGATATGGAAAAAACTCAAAAATCATTCTTCAAAATGCTTTAGAAAGAGAAGAACAATTTAGCACTGGTATTGGTGAATATATTGCAATCCCTCATATTAGAGATGATGTAATGAAAGAACCAGTAATACTATTTGCAAAAGTAAATGATGTTGATTGAGGTTCAGTTGATAATAAGAAAGTAAAATACATATTCTTTATTTGTATGAATAAAAAAGATGGCGAAAATTCTCATATGAATATTATTGCTAATTTATCAAAACTTTTCTTAAATGAAAAATTTATTCAAGATTTAAGCAATGTAAAAGATTATAAAAGTTTAATTTCAACAATGGAAAAATATCAAGAACCAGAAGAGGAAAAAAAGAAAGTGAAAACTTTTGAAGGTTCTTATGACGTTGTTGCAGTTACTGCATGTCCAACTGGTGTTGCACACACATTCTTGTCAGCAGAAGTTTTAATTAAAACTGCAAAGGAAATGAATTTAAAAATAAAAGTAGAAACTCAAGGTACAGAAGGTTCTAAAAATACTTTAACACAAGATGAAATTGACAATGCAAAAGGTGTGATTCTTGCATTAGATCGAGCAATTGATAGAGATAGATTCATTGGAATAAAAAACGTTGTTGACGTTTCTACAAGAGCTGTAATTAAAGACCCTAAAAAAGAAATTAATAAAGTATTAAATAATGAAGGTAAAGAAATTAAGGGTGTAAGAAACACATCAAATAAATTTACTTTTAATGAAACTAATAATTTAGTGTCTTTTGATAATTGATGAAAAAGAACTTACCAAGGAATTATGAGTGGTGTTAGCCATATGCTTCCATTTGTAATTTTTGGTGGAATTATGATTGCCATTGCATTTATGATTGACTCTTTTGGTGCAAATTCTACTAATGCAGGTGATTTAGGTTCTATTTTACCTACATCAAGATGATTTAAAGGAATAGGAGATCTTGCATTTGGATTAATTGTTCCAATCCTTTCTGCTTATATGGCATTTGCCTTAGTTGGTAAGGGTGGATTATTACCTGGTTTTATATGTGGAATGATATCAAACGGAGCATTCACAAATAATGGAGTTCCTTGATTAATGCCAAGTATTGAAGATCTTGGAGGGCAAGTTCATCCTGATCAATTAAAAGCTGGTAGTGGATTTTTTGGAGCAATTGGAGGAGCAATTGTTACAGGATTAATGTTTGTATTAATTACAAAATATATTCTTGATTATTTACCAACAAAATTAAATGCAATTAAAAACATATTAATAATGCCATTATTTGGTACATTAATCATTGTAGTAATATTTTTCTTCTTAAATATTCCTTTACAGTTTGTAAACCTAGGATTTGGAATGTTCTTAGATCTATTTGCAGACATGCCAGAATTATATCCTTTATTAGGTTTAATAATGGGAATAATGATGTGCTCAGATTTAGGTGGACCAATTAATAAAGCTGCTTATGTATTTGGAACTATAACATTAACAGGTTCTTCTGCAAGTACAAGTGGTTCAATTCCAATGGCAATAGCTATGGGTTCTGGTATGATTCCTCCTTTAGGAATTGCACTATCATGTACATTTAATAAAAATCTTTGAACTGAAAAACAAAGAAAAGAAGGGGTCCTTAACTACATTATGGGATTATCTTTCATAAGTGAAGGTGCAATCCCCTTCACTGCAGAACAACCTAGAAAATTAATTATTTCTAATTTAATTGGTGGAGCTGTTGCTGGAATAGCAATCGGTTCTTTACAAATTGGATTACTAGCTCCTCATGGTGGAATCTTTGTAGCTCCATTGTTAAGATGTCAATTATTTGATACACCAGAACTTGAACTAGGATTAGGAATTACATTATTTTTAGTAGCAATATTACTAGGATCAATTGCTTCAATGGTTTCTATTTATGTATTATCTAAATTTACTAAATTTGGTAAAAACAAACAATTAGAAAATCCACAAGCATAATATGATTTATACAATAACTTTATCACCATCAATTGATTATTACATAAGCAATGATAAAAAATTTAATTCAAAAGGATTAAATAGAATTAACAAGTTTTCTATTCTGCCTGGTGGAAAAGGAATTAATTCTTCAATCATTTTAAAAAGGCATGGATATGATAATACTGCAATAACATTTTTAGGCGGTTTGACAGGAAAATTAATTAATGATCTACTTAAAAAAGAAAAAATAAATGTAGTTAATATTCCTTTAGAAGAAGATACTAGAATTAATGTAAAATATTTTGATAAAAATGATCATTTTGAAATCAATGGTCCTAAATCAAAAATAGGTCATAAAAATATTAGTGATTTAAAAAGAAAGCTTGAAAAATTAAATTCAAATGATGTAGTTTTTATTATGGGAATTTCTGAAGAAAAAACTATCTTAGACTTAGTAAAATTTTTTAGTGAAAAAGAAGCAAAAATAGTAATTGATATTGATTCAAAAATAATTTTTGAATTATTGAAATTCAAACCATATTTAATAAAACCAAATATTGATGAATTAGAAAATCTTTTTGATAAAAAAATGAAAAATATTTATGACGTTAAAAAACATATGAAAAAACTTTATGAAATGGGTGCAGAAAATATTATTGTTTCATTTGGTCCTAAAGGATCTTGCATTTTAGCAAATAATGATTTTATTCATTTTGACGGACAAAAAGCAGATGAAGTAATAAGCACTGTTGGAGCAGGTGATACTATGATATCATTATTTGCTGCAAAGAAGATTGAAGGAGCTTCTTTAAAAGATTCTCTTTTATTCGCAACAGCTGGATCTTTAGGAACTGTTTCAAGTATTCATTTATCAGATGCTCAAAAAACAAATTATTATTTAGAAAAAATAAAAAACAATATATAAAACTGTTTTTTATTTTTAATAATTTAGCATCGCATAATAATGATAAAATTAAATTACAGTGTTTGAAAAATATCAAAATATTTAAACATATAAGGCATACAAATGAAAAAATTAAAAGTAAACCAAATTAGAAAAGAATGATTGTCATATTTTAAAAGTAAAAAACATTATATTCTTGAATCACAATCTTTAGTTCCAATAAATGATAATTCTTTATTATTAATAAATTCTGGTATTGCAACATTAAAAAATTATTTTTCTGGTGTTGATAGTCCAATCTCAAATAGATTAGCAAACAGCCAAAAGTGCATTAGAACAAATGACATTGAGAATGTAGGTTTAACTTCTAGACATCATACTTTATTTGAAATGCTTGGTAATTTTTCTATTGGTGATTACTTTAAAGAAGAAGCAATTGAATTTGGTTTTGAATTTTTGACTAAAAAATTGGAAATACCAAAATCAAAACTATATATTACAGTTTATAAAGATGATGAAGAAGCTTATAATAAATGAGTAAAATTAGGGATATCAAAAAAAAACATTATTAAGTGTGGAAAAGATAGAAACTTTTGAGATATTGGTTCTGGACCTTGTGGACCCTGCACTGAAATTTATTTTGATCGGGGATTAAAATATGATCCAAAAAAGATGGGAATAAAATTATTTGAAAAAGATATTGAGAATGATAGATATGTAGAAATTTGAAATATTGTTTTTAGTGAATTTAATAATGATGGTAAAGGAAAATTAACTCCTTTAGCAAGAAAGAATATTGATACTGGTGCTGGACTTGAAAGATTAGCTTCTATTTTACAAGAAGTACCAACAGATTTTGACATTGATTCTTTTGAATCTATAATTAATACCATATCTAAAAAAACAGAAGATAAATATGATTCAAAATCATATTTTTCAAAGTCTAAAAAATTAAAAAATATTAACAAGAACTACATAGTTATAGCTGATCATTTAAAAGCAGCTACATTTATGATTGCTGATGGAATAATTCCTGGAAGTAAAGATAGAGAATATATCTTAAGAAGACTCATTAGAAGAGCTGTTGTTTCTTTAAAAGTTTTATCTATTAGAGAAAATATATTTGATGATATTGTAAAAAATGTTATTAAATCAATGAAAATTTATTATCCCTATTTATTAGAAAAAAAAGAATTAATTATACAAGTATTAATTAAAGAATATAATGCCTTTGAAGAAACAATCAATAATTGTAAAAATTTGTTTATTAAAGCAGCATCAACTGGAAAAATTGATGGTAAAACATTATTCAATTTAGTTGATACTTATGGATTTCCTTTTGAAATAATTAAGGAAATTGAGAATGATAAAGAACTAAAAATTTTAACTTCTATTTTTGATGTTAAAAAAAGTGAAATTATTAAAGATAAAAAACATATAGAATTTGATTTTGAAGGTTTTAATAAATCATTTGATAAACATAGAAAGATTTCAAAATCTACAAAAAAGGACACAAGATTAAATATTCAGAATACAGAACTAATAAATTTAAAAGTTAAATCAGAATTTGTTTATAATTCTTATTACATGAAGTCTAAAATAGTTGAATTATTTGATAGTAATTTTAAAAAAGTTAAAGAACTGGTAAATGAAGATGGTTATATTGTTTTTGATAAAACTTGCTTTTATGCAACATCAGGCGGTCAACTTCATGACACTGGAAAAATAGAAGAATTTGAAATAGTAGAAGTTATTAAAGG
>JBOFGT010000011.1:0-1652 GCA_051649265.1 Mycoplasmoidaceae bacterium | reverse complement strand
GAAGTTTAATGGTTTTATATAACCAATAGTTCCATTTTGTGTTATATTTCCAATTCCTATAATTTGATAAGAAACTTTACTTCCATTTAAATTTACATTAGGTTTTTGTTCTACTATTGAATTATTATCAACAATACCTTCATCATCACTAATAGCATTAATAGGACAATATAAAGTTATTGGTATTATGTCTTCACCAAAACTAATCTCATAATTTATTTCAACATATGCTAAATCTTGCATAGTATCAATTTTTCTCTGTTTAATTGTTGTTGCTTGATAACCAAAATCTTTAAATTCAAAAATAACATTTGAGTTTAATACATATTTTGTAGAAGTTGATGAAATAGATAATTCGTGTCTATAACCTATATTATTACCAGATTTTTCATCAGAGAAAACAGTTCCTGTCTTTTTGAATTGAAGTTGTTTTGCTTCTAACTCTTCTCCTGCAAAGTTAATATTTTCAAAAATAATAGGTGATTTATCAAATTCTGGTAATGGTGGTAAAACCATTTCCGGTCATTTAACTCTATCTCCTTCGGTATTTAATTCATCATAGTAATTAAACTTCATCGTTGAACCTCATAACCTAACATCATTTATTGACTTAGAAAGAGTTGAAAATAATGATTGGTAGATGCTAACTGGTTTTGCAAAGTCATCTTCAACATAAGCAGTTAATCTAACATCACAATTTGCGATAACGTGTGGTTTTATAATATCAATAATTCATTTTTTACCAACACCTGCATCAACAGTAGTAGTTGTTGGTGGGTTTCATTCAAATTCACTTTCATCTTCATTAATAAAAGTTCCATCTTCAAATTTTGTCTGTCCTAGATACTTAGTATTTCAAATACAATCTCCACCTTTACCAATAGGTGCGCCTGGTCTTGGTTGTGAAGTATCTTTGATAAGGTTAGTCAATGAAAACCTGTGAGAAGTCATAACATTTGTATTTACTGGAATAACTTGTTTTGCTTTATCATCTAAAAACACATCACAAGGTAGCGGCGCATTTTCTTCCAAAGCAGACATACCATTTAAGTATGCAATACAAGGAATTCTTAAATTCATCGGTTGATTAGGTGCTTTTGAATTACTATCAGTTCAACCAATATCTAAACCACCAATTAGAATATCTGTTAAACCACCAATAACACCAAGAGTGTCTGTTAGTTTATACTTTTTAGTTTCTTTATAGTCAAAATTAAAAACATCACTAGAAAAATTAACATAAGAATTGAAGTTTAAGAACATAGCATAACTATATTTTGCACCATTTCATTCTTTAACATTTTTAATTCCAGGGACACTAGAAAAGTCATACTCTCCCTTCATTTGAAAAAAGGAACTAGTATCTCAATTTTCCAAAGCATAATTACCTGACTCTGATGAATTACTTTCATAGACATCATCTTTATTCATATCAAAACCACAAAGAACCTCTTTGCTTTCAAGCATATTATAACCACCAAGTGAAGCATTAGGGTTTTTCTTATAACTTTCTCAAATTCCATCTATTGTAGGTTTAACACCTTCACACATAAAACTATTTGAATTAGGTTTGTTAAAGAATACATTACTACTAAAAGGGAATAATTCTTGGTGTAAAAACAATCTATATGGTTTATCTAAAATTTGATTAC
>JBOFGT010000010.1:0-5897 GCA_051649265.1 Mycoplasmoidaceae bacterium | reverse complement strand
AACTTTATTATTATAGATTTATGAAATTTTTTTGATTCAGAAAACATTATTGAAGAAATTAATGACTATTTATTTTTAATTCTATGCTCAAACAATGAAAAATATAAAAATTTAGCTAAAGAAAAGATTAATAATTTATCTAAAAGTATTTTAGAACCAATTATTAATAATTTTTTTGGTATAGCTATTAAAATGCACAAAGATGATATTAGTAAATCGATTGAAGATATAAATTATTTTCCTAAATCAATTATTGTCTTTGATAATCTTGAAAGAATGGGAAAAAAATCATGAGAAATAATTAAATTAATACAAAAATTATCTAGAATAAAAAATTTCGTTTTTATACTAACGATGGATGTAGACAAAATAAACAATAATTCAAATGGTTTTGAAAAAGGTATTGAAAAATTTATTGATTTACCATCATATAATCTTAAACAAGACTATACCTCACTACTAATTAGTCTAGGCTTTAATAAAGAAACATCTTCAGAAATAGATAAATTATTAAAAATTGATATTGGAAAAAAACAATTTTCTATTAGAGAACTTAGAAAAATCATGTTAAATAATTTAATTTATAAAGAATACATAAATATGAGTAAATTAAGAAATATATTTTCTTTAAGAAACAAAATATGAAAAATTGAGAATAAAGATTTATTTGATTTTTGTGAAAATGATTTTATTAAATTTACTTCTTTTTTGTTTGACATAGCTTCTAATGTAAGAAACATGATTGAATCACTTAAAAGCATTTTTATTGTTTATGATAAATTCAGTGAAATAGATTATTTTCTTCATGATTTGGAATATATTTTTTTAGCCTCAAATAATATTTTAGAAAAAAATTATAAGATTTTTTTTGATGATAATGTAAAATCTTTTATTAAACAAAACTTAAATATTAGTGATAATGAATTTAAGTTATACCATATGGAATATTCAAATCATATTATTATGATATATAGCGAAAAATGCAATGAATTATTTAACTTATTTAAAGAAATTAAAAAAGAACTAGAAAATAAAATTAGTGATTTATCAATGAAAATAAAAGAAAATAAAATAAATATTTCTAAAAAAATAAAAAGAATAGAAGGTTATAAGAAAAAAATAAAAAAAGAAAATGATTCCGAAGATACTATACATAACAAAATAATTAATCTAGAAGAATCAATAAAAAGAGAATTAAGATCGTCAAATAAAATAGAAGAAGACAACTCTTCAATGGAAAAAAAAATAAATATTTCTAAAGATTTATTGAATAAAATAGATATTTTATCTAATGATTTTTTGTCTATTAATAAAGTTTTTGCAAAATATATTTCCGATATAAATAATCTTTATGAGAAAAATTTGCAAGAAGAATATGAATTTGAAAAAATAGAATATTTCTTCTTCAATTTTAAAAAGAATTTTGAATTAGTAATTAATGCAAGCGACTTCAATAATTTTAGTGAAAAAATAATAAACTTTTTTATAGAAAATTTTAATGAATTTGTTGAAACTTTTTAAACTGAATTTCTATAATATGAATTTTAATAAATAAATCTACAAAATATTTTATTAATTTATCTTCTTGCTAATATTATTTTTTTAAGAATAAATTATTTAATTATAAAATGCAATAGCTTTTATCAGAAATTTTTATAATTTTTAAAGCAAATAATTTTTGAATATATTATCTTACATAATATAATTAAGTAAATGCTTTCTATATTTTATATAATTTAGATTGTAACATTAGCTAATTAATTTAATAGGAATGGAATTGTATGAAAAATAATTTAGTAAGAACAAGATATGCACCATCTCCAACAGGTTTATTTCATATTGGTGGTGCAAGAACTGCGCTATTTAACTACATATTTGCAAAAGCATATGGCGGATCATTCATTGTTAGAATTGAAGATACAGATATTGAAAGAAATGTAAGAGAAGGAATCGATTCTCAATTAAAGAATTTAGCTTGGTTAAAATTGTTTCCAGATGAATCATTAAATAATCCAGGTTCACATGGTCCTTATATTCAAAGCGAAAAATTAGCTAGATATAGAGAACTAGCAAATAATCTTTTACTAGAAGATAAAGCATATAGATGTTTCTGTAAATTCTCTGATCTTCAAAAACAAAGAGAAGATAGTTTAAAAAAGGGTCAAACTCCTAAATACTCTGGTAAATGCAGAAATCTTGATGTGACTGAAATTCAAAAAAAGCTTTTAGATAATAAAGAATTTGTACTAAGACTTAGATGTGAAGAAAAAGATTATATTTGAGAGGACCTAATTAAAGGAACAATATCAATTCCTAGTTCTGCAATGTCAGATATAGTTATTTTAAAATCTAATGGTTATCCAACTTATAACTTTGCAGTTGTAATTGATGACTATGATATGGAAATCACACATGTTTTAAGAGGTGAAGAACATATATCAAATACACCTTATCAAATTGCTATTAAAGAAGCTCTAAGATTAGATAATGAAATTCATTATGGACATTTACCAATTATTATTGATACTAATGGTAAAAAACTTTCTAAAAGAAATTTAGAATTAAAGCAATTTATTGAAGACTATAAAGCAATGGGTTTTCCATCAAGGGCAATTGTTAATTATATGTGTTTACTAGGATGAAGTCCGGTTGATAATAATGAAGTATTTTCATTAGCACAAGCAATTGAAAATTTTGATTTTAATGCATTAAGTTCTTCTCCATCTACATTTGATATAAAAAAAATGGAATGAATTTCAAAAAATTATTTCCAAATGATGGATGAAATTGAATACATTGATTTTGTTTCTCCATTTGTTCATATTGATAATAGTTTATTTAAAAAAAATTATAACTTTTGTATCTTAATGTTTAAAGATCAAATATCATATGCATCAGAATTAAATACTTTAATAGGGGATTTATTTGATATTGACAAAATAACTAAAAAAGCTGCTACTGAAATATTAAATGAATATGGACAAGACACAATCAAAACAGTTAATGAATTTAGATTAAATATTAAAAAAATTGAGGACTGAAATGTTGATGTTATTAAATACATTATTAATGTATTTAATAAAGAATCTTTAATTAAAGGTAAAAACTTTTATGCTTGTATGAGAAGAGTAATTACTTCAAAAACAAGTGGGCCTGAATTATATAAGATTATTTTTATATTAGGTAAAGAAAACACTATGAAATACCTAAAAAATTTTACAGATACATTAGAAGTTAAAAGATCTAAAACAGTAAAAATACCAGTGAAGTAGTAAAATAATGACAAACAAGTTTATTAAAGATCCAATATTTAAGGAAATAGATTTAAATAGAGACCCTATTATTGGTGAATTAATTTCATGCAAAGAATTTCAAAGATTACAAGATATTATGCAATTAGGAATTTGCTATAAATTATTTCCAACAGCAATGCATAGTAGATATATTCATTCTCTAGGAGTTTATGAAGTAGCTTCTAGATTTTTAGATGTTGTTGGAAATAAATGTAGCAAAAAACACAAAAGACTAGTTCAAGTGGCTGCATTACTTCATGATTTAGGACATGGACCATTTTCTCATGTCTTTGAAAGATTTGGTGGAAGTCATGAAAAATGAACATTAGATATAATAGTTTCTAAAAAGTCATCAATCAATAAAGTGTTAAAAAAATATAGTATTGATATTGACGAATTAATTATGATTTATCAAAATAGACATCCAATTAAGTGATTGAATCAAATTATTTCATCTGACTTGGATGCTGATAGAATAGATTATCTATTAAGAGATTCATATTTTATTGGAACTCACTATGGAACAATTGATTTAGATATTCTTTTAAGAAGATTTGATATAATTGATGAAAAATTGGCTTTTTCAATAAAAAGTTTTAATATGATTGAAAGCTTCTTATTAGGAAGAATTTATATGAATATTGATATTTATGAAAATAAAAATTTGATGGTATTTGAGTGAACATTAGAATTAATTTTTAAGAGGTTAGAAGAGCTTAAAAATGAATGAGATTTATATGAAAAGAATATTTCAATTTCAAAAAAATATGATTGAATTTATAAGAAAAAAGAAGTTAGCTTAGATTTATATGTAGAATTAGATGATTCATCATTAATTACATTTATAAATGAACTTGCAAATGTAACAAATGATGAATTACTTAAATTAATTATTATTGGTTTTAAAAGTGGTGAAAATTTTACATATATTAAACCAGAAGACTTTAATAAAAATATCAAAATAATTAATAAAAGTGTAAATAAGGATTATATTTACTCAGAAAAAACAATTAAACATAAATCGACATTCTCTAAAGAAGTGGAAAAACATATTGTTTTCTATGATAACAATAATAATTTAATTGAATTTAAAAAAACTAAATTATTTGATAATTTAGAGAAACAAGTAAATATTTCTAAAATTGTATTGTTAAATAATAATTTTATTGATTAAAATAAATAAGGAGCTTGAAAATGAAACATGACATAATTGATCTAGCATACGAGATTGCTAAAAAGAAATATAAAAAAGGTAAATTTAAATATAGAAGCTTATTAGCTGAAGTTATTAAAAGCGATCCTAAGTTAAAAGATATGGGTGGAGACCTATATATTGAATTAATAAATGATATAAGATTTTTGTCTTTAGGTAATGATGATTGAGCATTACAAGAATACTATAGCTATGATGAGTTTGAAAAAATTGCAGCAGCTATGTTTGGTTTAGATAAGATAGATATTGATCCAGAACTTTTAGAAGAAATGGAAATAGAAAAACCAGTAATAGCTGTTGATGAAGATGGTATATTAGAAGTTGATTTTGATTCAAAAGAAAAAGATATTGAATTAAAAGAAGAAGAGGAAGATATATTAACTGAAATTAATAATGAAGTAATAGATGAAATAGTTGATGAGATAGAAGATATAGACAAAGAAATAGAAGAGGAAGAATAAAATGTTAGATTTAAATAAAAAAAAATCAAGATTAGTTAATCTAATTGATATGACTAAAGATGCTCATAAGAATAAGTATGCTATCCCGCATATTAATACTAACAATTTAGAGTGATTAGGAGCAATATTAGATGCTGCTCAAGCAAATAATTCACCAATCATTATTGGTGTATCTGAAGGAGCAGCAAAATATCAATTTGGTTTTAAAAACTTAGTTGATATGGTTAATAATGTAATTGAATACAAAAACATAACTGTTCCTGTATCCTTACATTTAGACCATGGTTCTTATGAAGGAGCTATTGCTGCATTGGAAGCTGGATTTCCTTCAGTTATGTTTGATGGTTCTCACTATTCAATTGAAGAAAATATTGAAAAAACAAAAGAAATCTTAAAACTTGCTAAAAAACACAATGCTTCTGTTGAAGCCGAAGTAGGTGCTATTGGTGGTGAAGAAGATGGTGTAATTGGTAATGGAGAAGTTGCTGATCCAAAAGAGTGTAAAATGATTGCAGATTTAGGTGTTGCAATTTTAGCAGCAGGAATTGGTAATGTTCATGGTTTATACCATAAAGATTGAAAGGGTCTTAAGTTTGATGTTCTATCTGAAATTAATTCATTATTATCTGTGACTCCATTAGTTTTACATGGTGGAACTGGTATTCCTGATGATCAAATTAAAAAAGCTATATCACTAGGGGTTTCAAAAATAAATGTAAATACTGAATGTCAAATTGCATTTGCTGAAGCTACAAGAAAATATATTGAAGCTAAAAAAGATTTAGATAATTCTAAAAAAGGTTTTGATCCTAGAAAATTATTAAAACCAGGTGTTGATGCAATAAGAGATACAGTTACTGAAAAAATTATACTATTCGGTTCAAAAGATAAGGCTTAATTAAAATATGCTTCTATCAGCTGGAATTATAG
>JBOFGT010000009.1:0-6823 GCA_051649265.1 Mycoplasmoidaceae bacterium | reverse complement strand
AAGATTGCATTGACTTTCACATTGAAGTAATTGATTCAAAAACAGTGGATAAACTTAATCCAAAAAAAGCATCTATAAAAGGAATGCAAGACTGTTTAAAAAAAATTAAAACGAAACCAGATTTTGTTTTGATAGATGCAGAAAAAATAAATTCAGAAATTGAAAATTTATCAATAATTAAAGGTGATCAAAAATCTATCTCAATTGCATCAGCTTCTATATTAGCAAAAGTATATAGAGACAAATATATGATAAAAATGGCAAAAAAATATCCTAATTATTTTTTTCAAAATAATAAAGGTTATGGAACCAAAATTCACTTAGACGCACTAAATAAATACGGACCAATAAAAAATTTTCATAGGTTTACTTATAAGCCAATGAAAAAATAAATTTAAACTTATATAAGACATTTTAAAAATGTAATTTTTTTGATTATAAAAAATGAATTAAATTAAATTTATGATAATTATTTCAAATTTATTATTAGTATAAAACTTCTGATTAAAAATTGAAATAATATAATTTTTATAACACTAAATGATATACATTTTAATAATTTATAAAAAATATTATAATTATAATTGCTAATTTAAAATATTAATAAAGGAAAAATATGGATTTAAAGAATGATATAATGAATAATCTTTATAAAGCAAGGGATAACTTAATAAATTATAAAAATAAAGGTAAAGTTTGATCTGATGAATTAGAACTTGAAAATAATAAAATTTTTGATGCTATAGATAGAAAGTTTAATAAAATAAAAAATTTTTATGAATTAAATAATGATCATGAAGGTCTTTTATTAGCTACAAAGTTAAGTCAAGAGCCTAGAAGAATATATATGTTATTTTTTAATGCATGTACAACAGAACATGGTTTGATTAACGATATTAAGTCAAAAATGTATGAAACTAAACATAATATGGAAATGAATAAATTTTTTAATGATTTGTATAAATTAGATGAACCAAAAGAGGACTATGTTATAGTAAGAAAAAAAATATTAAATCAAATAAATGAATTTTTGTCATTGAATAAAAAATATGGAAAAGATTGGATTGATGAAAAAGAATATGAATGTGATGAAGAAATAATTATGGATAATATTTTATCTAAAATAGACACTCTAGGTTCATATCATGAAGATTATAATAATCTTAAAAAAAATATTTTAAAAGATATTAAAGATTTAAAAAAAATATCTATTTATTATGGATCTGAAGAAATTGACAAAAAAGAATATGATTATCAAGTTAATAAATTGATTAATAGTTTTTTTGAAAAAATAGATTTCCTTAATAAGGAAGATGAAATAAATAAATAATAAAATTGAAACTATATATTAAATAGATTATTCAATATATAAAATAAAATTTTTTAATTTAATTGTATTAAAATATAGATATGATATTATATGAAAATGCTATAGAAGATTGTGTTTCTAATTCTTTGGAAAAATTAGGATACTTTAAATACCAAACTGTTTTTAATAAAAATAACAAACAACAGGTAATAGATTATTACACATTAGAAAAAATAATGATAAAAATCAATAAAGGATTAAAAAAGGAATTTATTGATAAAGCTTTAAATATTATAAAAATGTCAAACTTTTCTAATTCAAAAGAAGGAAATATTCAAGCACTTTCATGATTAAGAAACGGTGTACCAGTTAAATTAAAGCTTGATGTAGAAAGAACAATTAATGTGAAGCTTATTGATTTTTATAATATCGATAATAATGTTTTTAATTACACAAGACAACTTGAAATAAATTCTTTAAATTTTAAAAAAATAATACCTGATATTATAATATATATTAATGGGCTGCCTTTATCTGTTATTGAATTAAAATCTCCTGAAGCAAATGAAAAATTAAAAGATGCATATTGGCAAGTTAAAGGATATGTTAATTCGCACATGGATTTAGGTACTTATAACTTATTTTCTTTGGTTTCAAATGGTTTTGATACAAAATATGGAGCAATTGAATCTGATATAAATTATTGATGATCTTGGAAAAAAAAAGATATTAATTCTGTAATTGAGGAAAATGTTTCTCCAGAAGAAAATTATGAAAAAGCATTTTATAATTATGAAAAAAACATCCATGGTTTATATAATAAAAATGTTATTTTGAACATGATAAGTGATTACATATTTTGGGTTAATGATCAAAAAAATTCTATAAAATATATACCATCATATCATCAATATTGAGCTGTTGAAAAAACTATTATTAGCATTAAAAATGCAAAAGATGGTCAAGGTGGTGTTGTTTGACACACACAAGGTTCAGGTAAATCTGTTTCGATGGTTTTTTTAGCTAAAAGAATAAAATCATACATTAAGAATAAAAATTTTAAGATAGTATATGTAACAGATAGAAATGAATTAGAAGATCAGTTATATAAAAGAATTGAAGATGCTAGCGGAGAAAATTTTTTATGTTCTAAACCAAAAAAAATAAAATCTAGGTCTCATTTAGTAGAAGTTTTATCTGAAGCAAATGATTTTGGTATATATTTGGTAACAATTCAAAAATTTACTGAAGAATCATCAATGTTGTCAATTAATGACAACATAATTGTTATTGCTGATGAAGCGCATAGATCACACAATAATATTGAGACAGATTTTGATATTGATAAAAAAAATAATCAATTAATTGAAAAATATGGATATGCAAAATATATTAGAGATGCTTTTCCAAATGCCACATTTGTTGGATTTACAGGCACACCTCTTATGGGTTCTAAGAAAACGATTGATATTTTTGGTCATTACATAGATCTGTACCCAATGACTCAATCTGTTTTAGATGGATCGACAGTTCCAATTCATTTTGAAAAAAGAAGATCTAAATTACATGTTGACTTAGACAAAATAAAAGAACTTGATGATATCTATGAAGAGGAAATTTTTAACTCTGAAAATGAAATATTTGATGAAAATGCAAAATATAATTATGTAAAAAAAAAATTGATTAATATTGCTAATATTTTAAGTGACGAAAATGTGATTAAATCGGTTGTTGAAGATTTTTGAAAACACTATAGAGTAAGAGCTAAAGTTTTAAATGGAAAAGCATTATTTGTTGCATTCAATAGAAAAATAGCTTTTCAAATTTATAATGAAATGATAAAACAAAATCCAGAATTTAATTCAAAAATAAAATTAGTAATAACTGAATCAAATAAGGATTCATTAGAGATGTCTAAATTAATACCAAACAAAAAGGAGAAAAAAGAGATTGCTAATGAATTTAAAAAGAGTAATTCTAAATACAAAATTATAATCGTTGTTGATATGTGACTAACAGGTTTTGATGTCCCAGATTTGGATACTTTGTATCTTTTTAAAATTATTAAATATCATAATTTAATGCAAACAATAGCACGTGTTAATAGAACTTTTAGTGATGAAAAGAATGATATAGTAAAAAATGATGGGCTAATTGTAGATTATATTGGAATATGAAAATGAATTTCTGAAGCATTAAAGCAATATGCTGGAGATGATAGAAAAATTAATTTTGATATTCAAGAAATAAAAATTAAACTATTGGACAAATGTTTAGAAATAAAAAAAAATTTTTTTTACAATAAAGATTATGATAATATGTTTTTTATTTCTAACAATGAGGAAAAATATAAATTGGTTATTAAAGGAATAAACATTATTGAATCTTTAAATAAAAAAGAGAAGGAGCTATTTTATGCTAAAATTAATCTAATAATTAGATGATTTAAATTGTGTTCTCAAGCATTAACAAAAAAAGAAACTATACAAGCTCAGTATTATATACTTTTAGGAAAGATTTTAAGAAAAAAAAATGTTGATGATGCAATTGATTTTGAAGCCACAATAAAAAGATTAAGAGAAAAAATGAATGAAATTATAACAACAGGCGAAATCGAAGTTTCCATAATAAATATAAATGATGGAAGAAGAGATTTGGCACATGTTATGCGACTTATAGAAAAAGAAATGAGATACTTAAAAGATCAGAAAGAAATTAATTTTTTAAAAATTAAACAAATAAAAAACGAAATAAAAAACGAAATAAAAAATTTTTCTAGAACCAATCCAATAAAAGGTCAAGAATTATCAAAAGACCTATGTGATTTAATTGATAAATTTGACAAGGATAAAAATTTAGAAAAATTCTTGATTGAATTAATGAAATTCTCTCAAGTCATGAAAGATGATTACGATAAAAATGAAGAAATTGGTGGTGATGAAACAATTAGAGCATTTTATTCTATATTGGCAAGTGATAAATTTAATTATGCAAAATTTAATTCTGAAATTTTAAGAGAAATAATAAATAAAATATATGATTTAGTAAAAAAAGACTTAACAGATGAATGACACACTAATAAAATGGTAAGAAATACAATACATAGTAAAATTAAATTAATGTTAAGAAAAGATTATAATTATCCACCTGATTATGCAAATGATATGTCAGGAATTATTATTAATGAGATTGATAATACTATTATTGAAAATAAAGATTATTTTAATTCTTTAAAATTAATGGAAAATGATGAGAAAAATAATGAATAAAATTACAATTAGAGATCTTGAAACAAAATTATGAAAAGCAGCAGATGAATTAAGAGGTAATTTATCTGCTGAGGACTATATGCATGTTTTGCTAGGAATATTAACAATAAAGTTTATAAATGATAAATATGAATTAGTTGTAAAAAAATTAATAACTGATGGATACAAGGAAACTGATATAGATAAAATAGATTTATCTTCTAGAGGAGCTTTTTTTGTTCCAAAAGAATCAAAATGAAAAACAATAATTGATTCTGTGGGAACAATGAAAATTGGAGAGGTTCTTGATAATGCAGTATATCAGTTGGGGGAATCCAACATTGAATTGAAGGGTATTTTTAATGCGTCTTACAATGACTCTTCAATTGATAAAGCTAGATTGGGAGAAGTTATTAAAATTTTTCAAACAGACAATTTTGCACTACATGGCGAAGATATTTTAGGAAGAATATATGAATACTTTCTTGGTCATTTTTTTCTTAAAAGAGGCCAAAAGGGAGGAGAATTTTACACTCCTAGATCTATAGTCAGATTGATAACTAAATTTTTGAAACCAAAAAAGGGTAAAATATATGATCCATGCTGTGGAACTGCAGGCATGTTAATCCAAGCTAAGCAATATATTGAAGATCATGGCGGGAAGATTGTAGATTTTACAGTTTATGGCCAAGAATTTAACAATACAACCTGAAAACTGGCAAAACTTAACTTACTCTTAAATGGAATTCCTATTTTTAATATTAATGATAAAAATGAGGAGGAAGGGGCATTAGGAAATGAGGCTTCTAATACATTTACAAATGATCAACATAAAGATAAAATATTTGATTATATTATGGCAAATCCACCATTTAATTTAAAAAAATGATTTACAGAATCTTTAGCATCTGACCCAAGATGATTTTATGGTAAACCTTCTGAAAATAACGCAAACATGGCATGAATTCAACATATTTTATATAAACTTTCTAGCAATGGAAAGGCTGGTGTAGTGTTATCTAATGGATCATTAACATCATCAGCAGAATATAAAATAAGAGAAAAAATAATTAGAGATAATAAGGTTTCTTGTGTAGTTTCTCTTCCTGATAAATTATTTTATACTACCGGTATTTCTTCATGTATCTGATTTTTTGATAATAATAAAAAAACGAATGATATTCTTATGATAGATGCAAGAAATTTGGGAGAATTAATAGATGGAAGCAAAAAAAGCAAAGAAATATCTGATAAAAATTTAGAAACCCTGTCTAATTTATTTAGTAAATTTGAAAACGGAGAAATAATAGATGAACCCGGATTATCAAAATCTGTTACTCTAAATGATGTAGAAAAAGGAAATTTTTCTTTGCTACCAAGTAAATATATAACGGTTTTTGAAAAAGATAAAAAGAGTTCTGAAGAAATAAAAAAGGAATTAAAATCAGATATTAACCAACTTTTATCATTGATAGATGAATCAAAGGACTTAGAAAAATCGCTTTTAGAAGCAATAAAAAAATTAAATATATAATTCTATTAAATTTTCTATTATTTTTTCAATTATTTTTATTGATTTATTTATTTTATTTATAATTACTAAAATAATATCAATATCTATTTTTGAGTATTTTTTATTTATATCTAAAATTTTAATTTTTTTAATTGAATTATTATTTAAACCCTTCATTGTTGTTCCTGTTGCTAAAGCACTTTTTTGTATTTCAAATGATTTATTCAATAAAAATCCAAAAATATATCAATTTATATTTGATGAAAAATTAAAAAAACCAGTTGAGAAAACATATTTTTCAACTAGTTCAAAATCATAAATGGGGTATATTTTATTTTCTCCAACTAATTTTGATATAATTATTGAATTATTTCTCGGTGTTAAATTTGCTCTTGATTTTAACTTCTTTATTTCTTCGAAACAATTTATTTTACATTTGGAAATCATAGATGTTTCTATATATCGATTTTGACCAGAATATTTTTTTGTAAATAAATTTATAAATTTTGCGATATCAACATAATTGCTATTGCTTGTGTAAAGATATATTTTTTTTAAAATACTAATAATTTTTTCCAATTTTTTATTTAGATTATTTTTTTGAATTTCAAATGGTTCAATAATGTCTATTATTTTTTGTTGTTGATTAATATCTGGAATATAAATAATTATTTCCTCAAATATTTTTCTGCTTAAATGTAAAATTGTAGTTCCATTGGATAAATAAATAAAATTATTTTTATTTTTCAATAT
>JBOFGT010000008.1:0-3325 GCA_051649265.1 Mycoplasmoidaceae bacterium | reverse complement strand
GCTATTTTTCTAAACCATCTTTTTTTATTTTATTTTTAATAAGTTTAATTTGTTGATCTGTACTTAATGAAGCATCAACAACAATATAATTTATTCCATAAACTTCACAAACATCTACTAAGTACTTTAAATACACATCAGAGATAGACTTAAAGTAAGATTCATTTTTAGAAAAGTTTTCCACTTCTGATTCTCTTCCTCTTCTAAATATTCTATCCTTAAAATCTTCTCATTTTAAATCTAAAATTATATAAAGTTTAGGAACACCAATAGAATAAATTGATTCCTTTACTTTATCATTTCACATGCTATCATAAAAACCAAACATAATCGGATCTGAAGTCATGTTTTGGTGAGCAAATAATCTATCTTCAAATATCGATCTATCAGATAAAGTAAAGTTATTAGTTCTAATGTCATTTTTATAATTATCAAATCTTGAAAAAAAATATACTTGAAAAGCTATTGCAGATGTTTTATAACCTTAATATAACTTTTTAAGTAATAAATTTTGTAATTCATATTTTACATTAAGTTCAAAGACAATTTCTGCATCAATTTCTTTAGCTAATGCTCTAGAAAGAGTAGACTTACCAGCTCCTATCATTCCACCGATAGCATAGTTATTAGATAATTTTATTTTTTGAAATTGATTTTTTAACATTTTCTCTCATTTATATATTTAAAATATATGTTTAAATATTATAAATAAAAATTAATAATAATTTTAAGCAAATTTAAAAAAATGGTGTCTTATAAAATTAAATATTTTATCTTCTCAATATTATAGAAAAAGGTGGAATTTTAATCTCCGCATTACTTACAGTAAAGCCCCTTTTAAATTTAACGAATAATGTAACTCTAGAAAAGTTAACAATTCATTGTGAAGGTCATTCATAAATATCTGATACTAAAATTTTATTTAAAACATATAAATCTTCAATAACCTGAGAACCACTATATTTATCTCATGTATTATAATCTGTAAATGATAATCTTTCTAGAATCGCTTCTGATTTACCATCAGGTAAATTTTGCCCTTTTGGTCACTTTTCTCCTACAAAGAGTTCTACCATTATTTTACTTGGGTCTCCTTTAAACTCATAAAAATCTCGTTCAAATAAATACATGAATCAATTTATTGCACTTGTTAAACCATCTTTATCAAAGTTTAATGTGATCTCTTCATAAGCGCTACAACTTACTATAGGAAGTGTAATTGATAATGAACTAGCTGCTATTAAACTTCCTAGCAAACCTAATTTAATTATTTTTTTCATATCATTTCCTTTTTTCTTAAAAAATATTTATATTATTAAATAAAGTAAATTATATTTTACTTTTATATATTATATAGATAAATAATTAATATGCAAAAAAATAATAAGTAATCTTATTTAAAACTTACTTTTTTAAAGTAATAAATAGTAGTTTTCTGTAAAGAATTTAAGGATGTGTTAACTATTTAAATATAAATTAAGAATTTTATTAAAAAAAATTGTTGAATTGCTATTTTATATATTGAATGATTATAATTAAATCAAAAAAGATTATACAATTATGCGTGATCTTCTTTTTCGTGATCTGTTCTCTCTTTCAAGCTAAACATATATAGTATAGATATATTATATATTGTAAAAAATATTTTTAAGTATAATTCATTATTTTTTGTTTCCTTATGAAAGTCATTTGGAATATCAACAAGAAATTTATTAATTTTATCATTACACAATTTTTTTAATTTTAAATTTTTATGAGGATGAAGAAATGATATAATATCAATTATTTAAATTAATCTTATATTTTTAGTTCTTATTCCAGAAATACTTTCGTATAGAATTACTATTTCTTCTTTTATATTTTTTTAGGAATTTTTTTCTTATAATTAATGTCATAAATATTTTCATTATGGTAAATTAGATTTCTTGTGTGAAAAATTAATAGAAAAGTATTGTAAAGTTGATGGCAAATTTTTCTATTAGATTCATTAAATCCAAGAAAATTTTTAGCTATTGCTTTCCTTGAATTTAATCCAAGTAAAGAATAGATATGGCAAAGTTTTCCAAAAGTGAATGTTAAGAAAAAATCTTTAATGGAACAATCGTTTTTTTTATATATTTTATTTAGAAAAAATATTTGGAATAATTATTAAGTAAAAAAGAAAATATCACTTAAAATAAGCAAAGATAAACTTCTATTTAAGTTAAATAATAGAATAATCATATCAGATTGAACATTTTCTTTATAAATTCCAATTTTTTTATTAGAATTAACAAAAAAAGGAATACTATAATTAGTAAATAGTTCATGAATCATATAATTTTTTTCATACCAATAAAATTTACTTTTCTCAGGTATTATTAGTTTCTTTTTAATAAGTTAATCTTTTCTTTGCTACTCATATAATTTGATTATATTTGATTTAATTAACCTATATTTTAAAAATTAAAGTTGTGATTATATTATTTTTTTAAATAATTTATTATTATTGATATACTATAATAAAAAAACCTTAATCATGTAGATTAAGTCGAATGCGAAGTAAAGTCTTGTCTTGACACAGTATCATTTATATGTAATCTTTTTATCTCATTTGATAAATTTATATTAAATATCTTTTTTTAAAAAAAATAATAAATATTTTCTTTAAACTTTAATAAGTAAAAAAATGGCTATTTTTCTAAACCATCTTTTTTTATTTTATTTTTAATAAGTTTAATTTGTTGATCTGTACTTAATGATGCATCAACAACAATATAATTTATTCCATAAACTTCACAAACATCTACTAAGTACTTTAAATATACATTAGAGATTGATTTAAAATAAGATTCATTTTTAGAAAAGTTTTCTACTTCAGATTCTCTTCCTCTTCTAAAAATTCTATCTTTAAAATCTTCTCATTTTAAATCTAAAATTATATAAAGTTTAGGAACACCAATAGAATAAATTAATTCCTTTACTTTATCATGTCACATGCTATCATAGAAACCAAACATAATTGGATCTGAAGTCATGTTTTGATGAGCAAATAATCTATCTTCAAATATTGTTCTATCAAATACAGTTAAATTGTTAGTCTTAATACCGTTTTTATAATTATCAAATCTTGAACAAAAGAAATATACTTGAAATGCTATTGCAGATGTTTTATCTCCTTCATATAGCTTTTTAAGCAACAAGTTTTGTAATTCATCTTTTTCATTAAGTTCAAATACAATATCTGCATCAATTTCTTTAGCTAATGCCCTAGAAAGAGTAGACTTACCAGCTCCTATCATTCCACCAACAGCATAGCTATTAGATAATTTTATTTTCTGAAATT
>JBOFGT010000007.1:0-6191 GCA_051649265.1 Mycoplasmoidaceae bacterium | reverse complement strand
CTTTTATCACTTAGCACTTCTCTAATAGATTCATGGCTATGGTTTTCAGATTCCATTTCTTTTCTGAAAAAGAAAATAGATAAGAGTTGTAAAAAATCAATAAAAGCATTTTGATCATTTTTGAACATATTTGAAAGTTCTTTTTCATTTTGTGTTCTTAGTTTTCCTAAAAGTGGTCCAAAATGTGCTTGTTGATATTTTCTTATTTCATCTACTTTAGCATTTTCTACTAATGTATCAAGTGCTTTTTGAATTTTGTCATAATGTTCTTTATCTAATTTATTAATATATTCATTATCTAACAATGTATTTTCCAAAAAGTTGATTCTTTTATCATTTGTAGAAAGTACTTCTAGAAATAAATTTCTACACAATAATATGTTATTTTCGAATTTATTCTTATTCATATTTTCTCCAACCTATGTATTCTAATATATACATAGGAAAATTATTATACATTAAAAATAAATTATTAATTATTTTTTTAAAATAATTGCTTTTCATATTATTATTAATATTAAGGTAGTTATGATAGATAGAAATATTATTAATAATTTGAAATCATTTGTTAAATCAATAGATAATGAAAAAAAACTAGCAGAAGAAAAGAATATTTTTAATAAAAATCATATTGCTCCTATTTATGGACAAATTAAAGATAAGAATCCTGAAGAAAAAAAAGACTTTGGTAAAAAAATAAATGATTTAAAAATCGAAGTTGATAAAATATTTGAAGATCAATTGAAAATAATAAAGGAACAACACATTAATTCCTTAAAATCTGAATTTGATCCTTTATTAGATGTAAATGATTTATTATTTGGTGGAATTAATCCAATTGATGCTTCTATTAATTTAATTAATAATTTTTTTAAAGTATTGAATTTTGAAATAGTTTCAGGAACAGAAATTTCTTTAACAAAATATAATTTTGATAATTTAAATATGGATGAAAATCATGCAGCAAGAGATGAACATGATACTTTCTTTATAAATAAAAATGTTGTTTTAAGAACTCATTGTACTTCTGCAATCTCGATGATAATTGAAAATAATAAAAATGATGAAATAAAAGTTATTTCATATGGAAATGTCTATCGAAAAGATGAAGATGACGCAACACATTCTCATCAGTTTAATCAATTAGATATTGTTTGAATTGGAAAAAATTTAAATATTAGTAATTTAAAATGATTAATAAATAGTTTTTTAAAATATTTCTTTGACAATGAAAAAATAAAAACAAATTATAGATTGTCTTATTTTCCATTTACAGAACCTTCTTTTGAAGTAGATATGTCATGTTTTAAATGTGATGGGAAAGGTTGTAATATTTGTAAAGAAACTGGCTGAATTGAGGTTTTAGGATCTGGAATTTTTAATCCAAAAGTAATATATAAAGCTAATTTAAGTGAAGACATGATTGGATTAGCTGCAGGAATTGGAATTGATCGTTTGACAATGTTGAAATATGGAATAAATGATATTAGATATTTATATAATAACGATTTTAGAATATTATCTAAATTTAAGGGAGAAAAATAATGTATTTATCTAAAAAATTAATTACTAGCTTTTTTCCTGAATTTGCTTTATTTAATGAAGAAAAACTAATTGATATTTTTAATTCATTAGGAATTGAATTAGAAACTGTTTTTAATTTTGAAAAAACAAATAATTTAGTTGTTGGTCAAATATTAGAAACTAAAAAACATCCAATTGCTGATAATCTTAATGTATGCAAGGTTAGAATATCTAATTCTAAAATTAATACTATTGTTTGTGGAGCTAATAATGTTCATAAAAATCAAAAAGTTGTTGTCGCTTTAAAAGGCGCAGAATTTATTGACGGTAGGGTAATTGAATATAAGGAATTAAAAGGAATTTTATCTGAGGGAATGATTTGTGCATATAACGAGCTGACAAATAGAAATGATTGATGTAACAAAAATGAATTAGATGATATTATTACTCTTCCTTCAATTGCTAAAGTTGGAGATAAAAATCCGCTCAGATTTGTAAATATGGATGATATTATTTATGAGCTTTCAATTCCAAGTAATAGAAACGATTTGAACTCTATATTTGGAATAATTTTGGAAATTCAATCATTTTTAAATTTAAAAAAAGAGTTACTATTTAAAAATCTAAATAATAAATCAAATAGTAAAATTAAATTAAAAAACAATGTCTCAGACAATCATTATTTAATTTCATTAAAAAATGAAAAATATACAACTTCTAATTGAATTGTTAAAACTTTTTTAATGAACTCTGGATTTACTCCAAATAATTCAATTGAAGATTTAGCAAAAATTAATCAAATATTATCTGGTATACCTATTATTGCTTTTACAAATATTAAAGGAACTAATTTAGAAATATCAAAATTACAAAAATCAACAAAAGTAGAGCTAAATGATTATGGGATAGTTAATCTAAAAAAAGGTGATATCGTTTTAAAAAATGAAAATAATATAATTGCATTAATGAATATTGATGTTTGCAAAAAATATGCAGTTAACCATAATTCTAAAAATATCTATTTTTTATCTTGTTCTACAGATCCAATGGATATTAAAAACACATCCAATAGATTAAAAATAATAAATGAAAAAATCAAATTTAGTTTAAAAAAAATTTCTAGTTGATGATATAAAAAATCATTGGATATTTTTCTTGAAAATTTAAAACCTAGCTTTAATAATATAGAAGTTGATTTAAAATACAAAGAAAATAAACAAAATAAAATAAAGCTTGATTTAAAAAAAGTAAACCATCTTTTAGGTGTTGATATAACTATTCAAAATATTAGAAAAGTTATCAATTCTTTTAGTTATAAATTGACTAAAGATTATATTGCAACTCCAGAATATAGAATTGATATTGAAAATGATCATGACATAATAGAAGATGTTTTAAAAGTAATTGGAATTAAAAACATTCCCGAAGTTAGCATTACAAATTCAATTTTATACAATATTAAAACAAAAGATAGTGAAAATATTTCAAAAGTGAATAATATTTTAATAAATAGAGGTTTTTATTTACTAAAAACTTATAATTTAACTTCAAAAAAAATCAATGATAATTTCAATTATTTTAAGTATAATCCACCTATTCAAATCAAGAATCCTATTTCGTCAGATAGAGAGTTTATGAGACTATCATTACTTGATGGAGTTCTTAATTGTTTTTCATATAACAGTTCTTTGAAGAATGATTTGGTACCTGTTTTTGAAATTCAAGAAATATATTATGGAAAAAACAAAAGAAAACATTTAATTGCAGCTATACCAGAAGATATAGTTATTAATAGTTTCAATAATTCAATTATTAAATCTGACATATTTTCATTGAAATCAATTATTCAAAGCATTGCACTAGTTAGTAAGCAAGAATTAGATTTTGAAAAAGAAATTTTAGAATCATGGGGTTGCAAAAAAGATTCAATAAAAGTTAATCTTAATAAAAATAATATTGGATATATTACAAGAATTAATCCAGAAATTTTAAAACATTATAAGATTAAATCTGAAAAACTTTATGTAATGGAATTAGATTTAACAGATTTAATAAATTTTAATAAAAGTTTAGAATTTATTTTTGATGATGAAAAAAAGCATAAAATTGTTAGAGATCTTTCTATTATTGTTGATAATAATTATGATTTAAATAATATTTATAAATTAGCTAAATCATGTAATTTAATTGAATCATTTAAATTTATAAACGCTTTTGAAAAGGAAGGTGGAATATCATATACATTTAGATTTAATCTAAATTCAAATGATAGTGATGTAAAAATGAACTTTCAAAAGGTTATTGATTTTTTCACAAAAAATAATTTAAAAATAATTTCTAGTTAAATATGTTTGATTTTTTTTATTTTGGTGTATAATATAGATGTGCATATGATTGCAAAATTTTTAAGAAATTTATAAATCATAGAAGTGAATTTTGATTTTGAAGTATCTAAGTCCAGGAAAAGCAATTATAGGATGGCGAAAACAAAAAGTATGATGATTTGATTCGACCAATGACGATCAGACATATGATTATGTTTTACGAGGACAAAGATATTATAATGATAATAGTAGTTATATGAAAGATAAATATATGAATATTATGTATGATTATGCACAGGGAAAATTAAAATACTTTTAGGGTTTAATTAGTTGTTAAATTATGCATATTTGCAACTAATCCTTCTGAAGGAAAAATTAAATGTATTTGGTATTATTCACACAGAATAATTTTTCTAAAAAAACAATTTCGTGAGGCGAAATTGTTTTTTTTATTATTTTATTATAATATTTATTTTTATTTGTTAAAATCATAATAATTAAATGGAGAAAGTATGGAAAATTATTCAAAATATATTGACTCAACGTTTCTATCTGCAAATGCAACAAAAGAACAAATATATAAATTATGTAAAGAAGCTGTTACGGAAAACTTTTTTTCAGTTTGTGTAAATCCTTTTTATGTAAGACTATCAAAAGAAATATTAAAAGATTCAGATGTAAAAGTTTGCACGGTTGTTGGATTCCCTCTTGGACAAAATACAATTAGCACAAAAGTTTTTGAAACATTAGATGCAATTAAAAACGGAGCTGATGAAATTGATATGGTAATAAATATTGCTAGATTAAAAGAAAATGATTTTAAATATTGCGTCACTGAAATAAATGAAGTTACAAAAGCTGCTCAAGGGAAAATTGTTAAAGTTATTGTGGAAACTGCTTTACTATCAGATGAAGATAAAATTAATGCATGTCATATTGTTTTAAATTCAAAAGCAGAATTTATTAAAACATCTACAGGTTTTTCAACTTCAGGAGCTAAATTAGAAGATATTAAATTATTTAATAAAGTAATAAAAAAAAGAAAATTCATCAAAGCTGCTGGTGGAATTAAAAGCCACAATGATTTATTAGAATTTATAGATGCTGGAGCTGATAGAATCGGTACTTCAAAAGGAAAAGAATTAATTAAAAAATACTAAGATTACTTCTTAGTATTTTTTTCAATTAGTTCATTGATATCAATTTTTTTAGGATCATATTTTTTAAATTTTAATTTATTTAAATAAAACAATTCGTTATTTCTATCAATATTGAAATTAATTTCATTTGATATTAGAATTTGAGATTTAACATCAGAATCATATTTTTGATTAGCATATTTATAATCACCCACAATGGGATTTTTATAGTAAGATAAATGTGCTCTAATTTGGTGTTTTTTTCCAGAGATTAAATCTACTTCGACTAATGAGTAAGTTCATTCTTCTTTAATTACAAAAACATTTGTTTCGATAATACTTGTTTCATAAGTGTTTGGAGATGAACAAACTTTCATTTTATTTTTGGTAGTTGGATGTTTATAAATATAATCAATTCAATAGTTTTCTTTATTTCTTAATCTTCCATGAACCAAAGCAAGATACTTTTTAGATATTTTTTTATCTGCGATAAGTTTATTTAAATTTCTAACTACCTTCTTGTTTTTTCCTGCAATTACTAAACCTTCAGTATTTACATCAATTCTATTTATTAGTGCTGGTTCTTTTTCAATGTTATAGCCATCTCATTCTTTTTTGTTAAATAAATATAATTTTAAATAATTATTTAAAGTATTTGTCTTTTCATTTATATCTTCTTGACAATAAACTCCCTTTTTCTTATCAAAGATAATAATGTTATTATCCTCAAAAAAAATTGTTGCCTTTATTTTACAATTCTTAAAATCATATTCTTTTTCCTTGGGAATTGTTATGTAAAAAGATAAAATATCTCCCTTTGAAAGGATATGATTATCCTTAACTTTTGTGTTATTTAACTTAATATTTCCTTTATTTATGTTCTTTTTTACAAAGGAAATGGTCTTATTTTGTAAAAAAAACAAGCAAAATTTACTAATTGTTTCACCAATATATTGGTCATCTATTTTTATTTCTTTCATGATTCCCTATTTTTTTATACATTTTTACTAAAAAACTTATATAAAACATTATAATAAATATAACTATATATTATTTTACAAGGCAATACTATGAATAATGAATTTTATATTAAAAAATTAAAAGATCTTGAACCTGGCTCAAAAGCAATGATTGCCTCATTAGCTAATGTGGAAGTCTTATCATCTATTTCAAATGATTCAAATAGTAAACCTATTATTTTTTT
>JBOFGT010000006.1:0-5276 GCA_051649265.1 Mycoplasmoidaceae bacterium | reverse complement strand
TTAATTCAATTTTGGGAAAATCATTTACCATAATATATCCTTATTATTTTTTATAAAATTATTATAATATAGATTGATATATTTAAATGTTTTAAAAAATAAATTTATTAAAAAAATGTTTGTTTTTATTAATGAGATTAGAAAAGAACAATAAAAAAACCTTAATCATGTAGATTAAGGCGAATGCGACATAAAGTCTTGTCTTGACATTAGACTAGGACATAAATCTTGGACACTCCCAAGAAATGAGTGTTTTTATATCCTAGCCTAATCTTTTAGTCTATTAGAATCTATTTTATAATTATCAAGAAATTCAAATGATTCAACTTTACTTTCAAGAAAATCAATCATTGATTTTATATCAAATACTCTTATTGACATTCTAGGTTTATTTTCATAATTCCAACCCTCAATATCTACATTTAGTTTTTTTGTAATCAAAGGAGCAACTATTACACTGATGCCTCTCTTAATTTTCTCATCCCTCATTGTTTTTATTAAGTGATCTCTCGAACTATCTAATTCCATTGTTGTTTGTCTATACAATTCTGTCGTAGGTTCAACATTAATAATTTTATCATCAATAAGAATGCTTGCATCTGCTAAGCCTGGTCCTGCAAATCTTTGAGGCACAAGAAAAGAATCTAATTTCATATTTAAGCACTCTCTTACATTATCATTATTAATTTTCTTAGACTTATTCAAAAAAACAAGTCCTGAAATGAATTCAAAAAAAGTGTTTTTGTCGCATTGACCCTTTATATGAGGATGTTCATCAATTATCGCTTTTATTTTTTTAACATCTTCATCTTTGCCCACATAACATTCTGAAATAGAGATTAGAATCTTGATCAACTGTCTCTCATTATAATATTTTTCCACAATACCTTCTTTTTGATTTATAGTGAAATTGATGTTATTATTAATATTAAACATCTTTATAAATTCATTAACTGAATAATATTTGTCTAAAATTAGTTTATTTAATTTATCACTATTTAAAATATTTTCAATTTGCTCTTTTTGTAAAAAATCAATTTTCAAAATGTTATTGTTGTCAAATTCAAATAGAATTCTCAAAGAATTCAAGTGAGATTTAATTAGAAATAAATAAGATGTTTTACTTCCTTCAATTATCCGCAATTTAATTCTCTCAAATAGCTCATTTTCATTTAAAAATATAATATTTGAGTTATATTTATAAATATTATTTAAATATTCTCTCATTGTGATTTTTTTACCAAATAACAAGGAAGTAAAGCCGTCTGGAAACCTTTTAAATTTTTGTTTTTTTAATAGGTTAGCAATTTCCTTGACAATGTTTTCATCTCTTAGAATTTGAAGTTTAGAAAACTTCAAAATTATTTCATCCCTAATCTTATCTCTTTCTTTATTCTTAGTACTGCTTCCAGATTTGTATTTAATCAATTCATGAAGAGCCTCTTCATTCTTTGAAGAGATAATTTCCTTGATATTTTGTTCATATTCGCTATTTAACAAAATTGAATCTACTAATTCATAATTATTTATCTTTAAATGCATATATATATCTTTGAATTCATTTATGCTTTTTCCATTTGATTTATATGTTTGCTTAAGCAATAATTGAAAAAAGAAAAAATCAACATTTTCCATGCCTCATAACTTAATTTCCTCATTATTATCAATATTCATAGAAACTTCGCTAGGAAAAACAATGTATTCATTAGAGTCATTAACTTTTTCAATTGTACCCAAACCAAATTTTCTTATTAAATGTAATTCTCTACTAATATCATCTGCTCGCTTTCTTTCAGAATCATAAATACTTAAGCGCTTTCAATCATCAATAATTTTCTTTTTTGACAATACTTTTTCTTTATTATCTTTTAATCATAAGGCATATTTGATATAAATTGATTTTACATCATTTCTTTTAGTTTCAGAAAGACCTATTTTGAGAAGTTTATTTTCTCTCTTTTTCATTATTTGAAACCCTTAATTAAAACTTCAACATCTTCCGGGGAATTTTGCGCTCTTTGATAATTTGAATTTGAGTAACTAATATTTCCGAGATAACTAACTTCAAAATCATTTTCCTTAATAAAATCAATTAATAAAGAATTTTCAAAATTTTTTGATTTTATAACATTAGAAAAAAATCATTTGTACCCCTTTTTTGAAAGTTCAGATAATAGAGCCAATAATCTTTCCTCTTCTTTCTCTGTCCAATTTTTATTATAAGTTGCATTAGAGATCAGATATGGTGGGTCAAAATAAAATAACGTTTTTTCTTTTTCAATATCTGGGAGAACATTTCGTGTAAAATCCTCAAAGTCCTCGCTTCTGACAACAATATTCTTATTTTTAGTATTTAAAATATATTCATACAATTTATTTTTATGATATGAATTTCAATAATATTTTCCAACAGGTATGTTAAAATCTCCGGAATTATTAAATCTTATTTGTTGGTTAAAACCATATAGAATTAAAACAAGAAGTTTATCAACTGATTTATTTTTGTTGAAAGATATTTTTAATGAATTATATTCTTCTTTATATATTTTTTTCTCGCGAGGTAACTTATATTTTTTTATTATTTGCTCCACTCTATTTATAACGATGTTAGCATCATTATTAATAAGAAATTCAAGAACTTTTGAAAGTCACTGATCATTATCATTCAAAAACATTTTTTTTGGAGTTTTATAATTTAATGCAACTATCCCAGAGCCTGCAAAAACATCTACATAATAATCAATATCTTTTTTAGGAAATTGTCTCATCAATTCATCCATCATTCTATATTTATTTCCCAAGTGGTTAAAAGTCGGCTTTATGTAACTGTCTTTAATCCTTTTTGTTGATTTTTCTCAATATATTTTACTTTTTTCAGAAGCAATAAAACTCCTATTCAATTTATTTGCACAAAAACTTATTTCCCCAGAACCTGAAAAAGGATCTAAAATTATATCGCCCTCATTGGTATGAACCTTTATTATTTCCTCGATCATTTTGCCTGACTTTTGTGTAGGGTGTATTCTATTTTTTCCGGCAGGTGGAGAAAAAACATATTCTGGTTTTATATAAGGTTTAGCAGCATCTTTATTAAAAGTTCATTTAGCACCTGGTTTGGTTGCTCAAATTGCAAATTCATAATCAGTTACATATCTCCTACTAGTATTTCTAGGCATAGGGTTAGGTTTTATTCATCTAATTAAATCTTTAATTTCCATTCCTAAATTCTCAAGTTCATGTGCTATCAAACCCATATTTTTTCAATCGTTAAAAATAATTATTGTTCCGCCTGGTTTCAATATTTTGTCTATTTTTTTCAGTCAAGAAAGTTGATCAAAATTTCTATCTCAAGTTCCGAAGTCAATTCCAGCTCTTCCAATTGTGTTGAAGTTATTTTTTTTTGAGATATTATAGGGAGGATCCGTGATTATTGCGTCTACTTCAATTTTTGATTTAATCATCCCAGATATTAGATTCATGCAATCATCATTATAAATAATGTTTGTCCTAAATTCTTTATAGATACTTTTAATCTCTTTATTCATGAACATACCTTCTAATCTATTTTCTTTTAAATTTTACATTATTTACTAATAAGTTATAAACTAAATAACTAAAATAAATAAATTAAATCATAAGTCAAGGACGCCTTTGTTTGTTTTTATTTACCTTAATCTTAAAAATTAATTAAATTTTCCCTTTCATTGACTTTTTTGTATCCGATATATAAGGACAAGATATGAAAAAAATTAGACTAGGACATAAATTTGGGACACTTTCCTTTGTTTTTAATTATCTTAAGCTTAAATTATTTGAATAGTGTTAAGGTGACATTCATAATAATTTCTTTTGAATTCTTTCATTATTATAATATTTTATGTAATTCCCAAAAGTCCTTTTTATTTGATTAAATGTTAGTTTGGCAGGATTAATTCGATATATTAATTCTGTTTTAAATACTCCGAATAAATGTTCAATCTCTCTGTTATCAAGTGAATTTCAAATTCTTGACATTGATTGTGTTCATTTATTATATAACACCTTTTTTTCTTTGAATAAAGATGATGAGTATTGAATTCCATGATCAGAATGAATAATTATTTTTTCCGAGCGATCAACTTGTTCTAAAGAACTCAATAGATTCTCAACATCATTACTTAAACTTAAATTCCATCTAACAATTTCTTTTGTTTTATGATCAATTGAAGCTGATAAGAATACATGATTTTGTTTTATACCAATTCGAGCTGGAATATACGTAACATCTGTAGCTATTATTCTTTTAGATAATGATTCATTATTATAATCTCTTTGAACAATATTTTTAATCAAATATTTGGTATTTTTTACCTCTTTAACTTTTCTATTTTGAGATCTTATGGTGCAATTTAACCCTAATTTAGTCATATATCTACCTATTTGTCTAGAGGAAAGGCTAATTGATGGATTTTTTGTTTTCAAAAATCACGTTAAAGGTTCTCTTCCGATTATTCCATTTCTATTATTTACTTCTTGCCTAATTACTTCATCAATAAGCTTTATTTCTATTTGCTTTTTACTAACCCGTTTTAACTTATTATTTCTAATTCTATGAATAATTGATTTGCTATAAATTCCGACATTTTCTAAAATTCTAGCAGATGTATTAGATTTTTCTATTATTTTATTGTTTTTATTAATATCTTTTTTATTTTTATCTCGCTCCGAAATTTCATAATAATGCTCAAGCATTTTATAAATATCTTCTTTAGGCAAATTGGTAGAATCAATTTTCCTTCTTTTTGGTTTAACTAAATTTTTTCGATCACTAGTAAATGTTCTGGTCTTTATTTTCAACTCTTCAATTGAAAAATTATAATTATAATTTTTCATTTTTGTTTTAAATATTGTAATTGTGCTTTTTGTTAATTTTCCTATTGATATTCTATATTCTGTTCTTCATTGAAAATAATTTTCCTCATATAGATTAAAAAAATATACTCATTCATTCTATTTTAGTTGTTTTGACATAAAAAAACACTCCTTTTCTTGGAGCATCCCATATTTATGTCCTAGTCTACATAGTATCATTTATTTTATACATATTTTTTTAAAAAATAATATAAATTTATTTAAATTAAAATCATTAAATAAAAAGTTATTTTTCTAAACCATCTTTTTTTATTTTATTTTTAATAAGTTTAATTTGTTGATCTGTACTTAATGAAGCATCAACAACAATATAATTTATTCCATAAACTTCACAAACATCTACTAAGTACTTTAAATACACATTA
>JBOFGT010000005.1:0-3768 GCA_051649265.1 Mycoplasmoidaceae bacterium | reverse complement strand
GTTTTATCAGGATCATAATCCCGTCTTTTTGACTTAACTTCAACCATTATAATTTTATCTTTATATTCTATTGCAAAATCCATATATGATTTTTTAATGGAAGCATGTTTTTTTGAATAATACTCAAAATAAACGCCTGACCCAAGAGTTGGCATTTTTGCAAAAAATTTTATTTCTTTAGAGTCATTATAACTTACTCTTTTTTTAAATTCATTAAAAAACACTAATTCAGATTCAGAATCTAAATATTGAATTTTTTTATCTTCAATTTTTTCTCTATAATTTGAATTATCTTGAATCAAAAAATAACCATAATTTTCAAAATAATTAGTATTCGTTTTTCTAACTTTCTTATTATCAATCCAAATATTATAATTAGATAATAATTTTGCCTCTTTATTAATAATGTAGGGGTCTTCCTCAGTAGTTCATTGAGAACTAGCATTCTTTAATTCTGTCAAAATATCAGAAGGATTATAAAAAACATATAAAACTTTTTCAATATTTTTTTTCAATTTACAGCTAACTTCTTTTAAAACTTCATCAAAAAATGATACTTGGAAGTCTTTTTCTAAATCCCTTTTTCTTTCCATATTATATATTTTCAAAAAAGTATAATTAGAAATTTTATTTTTTACAATTGTTGTTTTATAATCCATGTAATCATAAATAATTTGATCCAAACTTAAATCTTTAACTTTATTTAAAAAATCATTGCTTTTTATATAATTAATAACATTTTCTTTATATTTTTTTTCATGTAGATCTATTGATACTGAATTTTTATCAATTTTACCATTATATAGTTTTTTTTGTTTAAAACGTTCATCTAAGAAGTATGTTGCTAATTCTCTAGTAGGTTTTTGATAATTAGAGTATAAATAATATTTATTTGTAATCAAATTTTTCTCCAATGTTTCTATAGGATTTCTCATAATTCTTCCTAAAGTTTGAACATTAAGATTTTCAGAAGAAACGTTTCTTAATTGCAAAAGCATATTAGCTCTAGGAATGTCTCAACCTGTTGCAGGACCAACTTTAAATATAATAACGTCGATATGAGAGTCCGACTTTGAAGCATATTCTAGTGTCGCAGGTACATTTGTATTAAAAACTTGAGGATTATTATCTAAATATTTAAGATATTTAAGACCTGCTTCATTTAATTTCCTTTCCAAAATTTTAAGACCTTCATCAAAATCCTTCTTTTTTTGAGAGTATTTATCCTTGTCAACATCATTAGAAATTTGAACTAACATTGCTGGATAAATAACATAATCTTTTATACTTGCATATTCCTTTTTAGTTTTTTTGAAAGTGTCTATCGCATTATCAATTAGTTCTTCATTGCTTGTTTCATAATCCAAATTTTTGGGTAATTCTAACTTTGATTTTAATAAAAAAACACCATCATCTTTCATTTCATCAATAGTTAGTTCAACAAAATTTCTAAAGTTTTTTGGAGTAGCTGTCATTTCAAGAATAAAAGATGCTGCACTCTTTAATTTTTCATCAAAATTTTTTATAATATTTTTATCAATTTTTTTTTCTCTACCAATATGTGCTTCATCTCTTATAAATACAATTTGATAGTTATTATTTTTTGCGTCTTGAATAAAATTTTCCAATGTTTTATTTTCATAAAATATTGTGTTTTTTACAAAAGATGATACTCCAAAAACAAAAACTTTATTTTTTTCCAAATTAAATTCACGGATATCTTCAATTTTGTTTTTTTTAGAAGTAGAAGGGGAATATATATATTCTATTTTATAGTTTTTAAAATGATGAAATTTTTTATAAATTTCTAATTTTTTAGCAAGTTGTTTAGGTAATTCTGAATTTGATATAGTTGCAAATACAATGACTGTTTTTTTTTCATTTCCAAATTCGGCAGCAAAAATTTTAGAAATTAATTCTGATGCCATAAAAGTTTTTCCCGAACCTGTGGGTGCCTTAAAAGAAGTAAATTTGTATTCATGTCTATTTAAATATTTATTAAATAATTTAGAAACAGAATTTTTTTGTGATTTAGTTAATTGCAAATTATTCACCTATCTTTTCCAAAGGATTAAGCGCTGCTAAATCATAATATAAATCTAAATCTTTTTTATTGTATTCACAATCTAAAAGTTTTAGACCTTTTTCACAATCTTCAAAAATGATTTCATCAAATTTTTCTTGATCCAATGAAATTTTAATGCTATCATCAATATCAATAACTCTTAAATTAACTTCACTGTATGGTTTATTATCTCTTAATCAATTAAAATCTTTTTCCTTTTTTGTACCTTCGCCCTTAATTACTCTATACAATCTTTCATAAGTTATATCATGAGCTATATTATTTTCATTATTTGTAACTAAAATAAATCTTCTTTTTCCTTTATCTTTTCGATTTAAATTCATAACTGCTTGACCAGTTGTTCCAGAACCTGCAAAGAAATCTAGTATTGTTAGGTTTTTCTTTTCTAAAAGATTAATTAAAAACTCAATTAATTTGATTGGTTTTGGATAAGAAAATAATTTATTTTCAAGAATACTCCTTATTTCCTTTGTTCCATTCATTGTAAGAGCATCTGTAAAAAAAATAGAAGGATGGGTTAATGTTTCATTTTTTAATTCACTTTTATATTTCTTTATATAAAAACTTCCACCTTTTTCTTTTGAAAAAACCATTTTTCCAGATTCAGTTCACTCATTAACTCTCTTTTCTGAAAATGCCCAATACCTCCCTTTTGGAGGGTAATATTCTTCATTTGTATAGGGATTTTTAATTTTGAAAGAATAATTACCTGATGCAGCTGATGGGTTATCCTTAATTCAAGGTCCTTTTGGATCATTATCCAAGTTTTTGTAATTTTCAAATGTTCTATTCAAACCTTTAAAAATTACATTTTGTTTATTTTTACCATATGTAAGTATGTATTCGTGAGTAGTTGCAATATTTATTTTTGAATCATTTGGCGTTGTTCTATTTTTCCATATTATATTGGCAATAAAATTTTCTTCACCAAAAATTTCATCCATTAAAACCTTTAAATATGCTTGTTCTGTGTCATCAATTGAAATAAATATAACTCCATCATCTTTCAATAAACCTTTAGCAATTGTTAGTCTATTTTTCATCATTGTCAATCATCCCGTTCGGCCAAACTTATCTTTATAATAAAACTTAGATGGAGAACCTTCTTTATAAGAATCATTATTTCCCTCATCTTTAGCTTTTTCAGTATTATAAGGAGGATCAATATAAATAACGTCAATTTTTTCTTCATGTGTTATTGATAAAGACGTCAATGCATTATAGTTATCACCAATAATTAATTTATTTTCATTTTTATTAATATTATCATCAACATTAATTCTTCTAGATTTGTCTTCTCTAAGAGTTATAATTCTTCCTCTAGCTATTTCAGGTGAGTAATCAAAAGAAAAGCCAGTTCTTCTTTTACTAAATAAAAAATCTGCATATGCTTGAACTTCTTTTTCTGGGCAATTTCTTAAAATATCAATAGCAATCAATTTTTGATCTTCATTAAAATATTTGTTGTTAAATTTTTCAATTTCTTCTATAAGAATATCTCTTTTACTCATTTGAATCCCATTTTTTATAATAATTTTAATTTTGTTATTTAAAATTATACAATAATAAAGTTAAAATTAATTTTATTAGTGTTATTAATTTTTATTGATTAAAAATCACTAAATTATAAAGATAACAAAAATTTTCTTACCTTCATTCTTAAAAATAAATTAAATTTTTTG
>JBOFGT010000004.1:0-11211 GCA_051649265.1 Mycoplasmoidaceae bacterium | reverse complement strand
ATTCAAAATAATCAAGTTATTTTTGATACAAAAAGGGACTTTGATTTCTTTACATTCTATGTAATGGAAAACACAATCACTGTTGTTATCTTTAAATATAATAATGGAGCATTGCTTGATAAGTATGAAACAACAAACTTTTTATTTGATAATGATGAATTAGACTATATTAAATCCCTTTTAATCAATTATTACCTTGATAACCTTACGAAGAAGCCTAAATCAATTTATATCTCAATAGAAGTAAACAAATTAAAAGACATTGAAGATATTATTAAAATTAAATTTATTAATCCTAAGAGTGGAAAAATGTTAAATACAATGAAAACAGCAATGCAAAATGCAAAATTGGCAAATGAATCAAAATATTATAAACTTGTTCAAAATTTTGATCGTAATGAAAATGCATTAATTGAATTAGAAAAATTATTAGGGATAGATAATCTATCATTAATTGAAATGTATGATAATTCTAATATTTTTAATACCATTAATGTTGGAGTTAAAGTTGCTTATTTAAATGGCTATAAAAATACTAATCTATATCGTAAATATAATATTAAGAATATTGATGCAAAATCAGACTTTGAATATATGGAAGAAGTAATATATCGAAGGTTTTTATCGATTAAAAATGGAAAAGATAGTATGTTACCAAATTTAATAATTGTTGATGGTGGTAAGCCTCAAATAACAGCTGCTAAAAATTCATTAAAAAAACTATCACTAGATAGTATTATCCCAATTATTGGTTTAACTAAAAATGAAAGACATAAAACAAAAAGCATTATTTTAGAAAACGGCGAAGAAATAGAGCTAGACAAAAGAAATGAAGTTTATTTATTTTTACTTAATATTCAAGAAGAAGTTCATCGATATGCCATTTCATTTTATCGAAATAAAAAATCATCATCATTATTTTATACAAAGTTAAATGATATTCCTGGATTAGGAAGACAAAGAATTAAAAATCTTTTAGAAAAATATGATTCACTTGAAGCAATAGTCAATGCTTCAGAAGATGAACTTTCTCAAATCGTTCCAAGAAACATTGTTAAAAAAATTAAATTAATAGATATTAAAAAATAAATTAAAACAATATATAATTAAAATATTATGGATAGTCTCAAAAATATAACCTGAAAACAATTAGATTGAAACTCTTATAAGAATGTAGATATCTTATTGAAAAACTTAGATAATGAGCCATTTTCGGCTCTTACTTATTTAGAATGAAAATATTATGGAGTAGATATTAAATATGCTTTATATAATGGAAGCATTTTATTTATTGGTGAAATAACAAATAAGCATAAAAATATTATTAAAGATAGTGATGTTAATAATATAATAAAGGATTTTCAAATTAAAAATACTATTCTTAGACCATTTTTTTTAAAAGATAGTATTCAAGATATCATTAAAATTTGTAAAGCAGAAATTAATTCAAAAGAAAATATTATTCTTGAAAATTTTTATGAAGAAGACTTAGTAAATATCTCACCAAAAAAACATTTATGAGAATGAGATTCTAATTACATATATGAAACAGAAAAATTAAAATTTTTTAAAGGTAAATCTTTACAAAAAAAAAGAAATCTTTTAAATTATTTTGTTTTAAATTATAAAGCAAATTCTTCAATTGAAAAATTAACTAAAAATAATATTAACGTTATTTTAGAATTTATTGAGAAACCAAATGAAGAGATTGAATTTATCGAAGCAGAAGTTCTATTTTATATAGACTTGCTTAAAAACTTTGATGAACAAACAATGTCAGGTTCTATTTTATATTTAGATAATAAACTAATAGGTTTTACGCTTGGTTATTTAAGAAATAATTATTATGAAATTTACATTGAAAAAGCCTTTAAAAGTATTAAAGGTTCTTTTCAGTATTTACTTTCTCAAAACTTAATTATTAATAATATTAATACATCGTTTGTTGATAGACAAGATGGTGCTTCTTCTGAAGGTATCATTAAATCAAAACTTTCATACAAACCCATTAAGATTTGTAAGCGTTCTGTTTACTTAATTTAGAAAAATTCAGAGAAATGAACTTTTACATTTTCTTTATCTAATATTTTTGTTTCTATTTTAATTTCATCAAGGTAGTTAAAGAATCTTTTATCCATAATTTCATGAGCTCAAATAATTGTATCATATGGGAGAGTTGATATAAGTCTCATAAAGTTTTTCAAATCCTTGTAAGCATAGTCAATAACTTGATTATTTGCAATATGAATATAGCAATCATATGATTGAATGATTCTATCACCTGCATTTAAAATCATTTTTGTAATTTGCTTATTTTCTTTTGTAGTTCTATAAGAAAAATTTTCATAGTTTTTCATTTTTACATAATCATTGTATATTTTATTGCACTTTGCATAATCAGTTTTGTAAACTACATCAGTTGTTTTTAAAAATTGATCTTTTTTAAGTCTTGTTTTATATTTTTTTGTGCAAGTATAAAAGTTAAATGATTTGTATAAATCTCAATTAGTAGCTTGAATATAAATTTGATCATAAAGTGGTCTTACTTCATTTAAAAAGTTATTCATGAAGTCCCTCATAATTCCTTTTCCTCGGTATTTATCATCAACAGCAACAGCAACAATTAATCCAACTTTTAGTTTCTTACCATTTTGAGATATTCTTTTTTTAGTTAATGTGGTCATTAAAACAACATTTTCACCATCTCAGATAGTTCATAGATCATAATATTTTTTATAACTACCAAAAAATGAATCACTAAACTCTTTGCTGTCATGAAAACATTTATCATAAAGTTCTTGAACTTTTTTTAAATTAATATTATCAAATCCCTTTTTTAATTCCATTTTAAATTCCTTTTTATACTAGATATTTTGCGATATGCTCTTCAACATTTTTATTATTTTTAAGGATTTCGCTTTTATTGTTATCTGAAACAATTTTTCCTTTTTTAAGAATTATAATTCTATCACATAAATATTCAACTTCATTCATATCATGGCTAATTATAACTAATAAAATATTATTATCTTTTACATATTGTTTTATAAATGATTTAATATTATTTCTAATTTGAATATCAAGACCCGTTGAAAGCTCATCTAAGAAAATAACTTTTGGTTTATGTAAGATTGCAAGAAATAGATTTAGTCTTTGCTTTTGCCCACCAGATAATGAGTTTGCATATTTATTATAAAATTTTTCAATTCCAAAATCCTTAATCATTTTATTTAATTCTTTATCTGAGATATGCAAATTATAAATATCAATAAAAAATAAAATTATGTCCTTACATTTTAAACCATTTGGAAAAGAACATTCCTGAAATTGAACACCTAAATAATACGAAAATTTCTTTTGATATTTATAATTGTATCTAAAATATCCGCTTGTAGGATTATTTAATCCTAATAGCATTTCAATAAAAGTAGTTTTTCCAGCGCCATTAGCGCCAAGAATAGCAACATTTTCTCCTCTTTTAAATGAAATGCTTATTTCATCATTTGCATAGAATGGATTCTTTTCATTTCCAAAATTCTTTTTTATTGAATGCGCTTCGATAATGAAAGGCGATTCTTCAGATCCTCTTAAATATGAATTTTTAAAAGACTGATTCTTAGCCCTTTTTTTATCTTTGAAATTTGTCAGTTCTTTGATATTAATCTTTTTTCAATCAATTTTTTTAATTGATTTAGTTGATCAAGAGAATTTTAATACAGCTATCATTGAAAATATAATTAATAAAACATGTGGCATTGCTAGATTTAAAAATTTATCTAATTTATTAAAATAAACAATTGTTTTATTAGCTTGATTTATTGTTTCAAAAAAATCATAAATAACATAATCTTTATTGATATCTCATATTGAACTATCGTTAATATTGTTAACAGATAAAGAGTCTGATAAACTACCATTAAAACTTTCAATTAAAGCCCCTAAAGGGTATCTTAATGGCCAAATATAACCAAAGTTTTTTACTTCAACAACCTTGCCAACCATATTAATTGGTAAAGTAGCTGGACCAATAAGCATTGTAATTAATAAAATCGTAATTCCAGCTGATAAGATATTTAAACCTGAATTTGAAAATGATGACACACATAAACCAATAACCATTGTTAGACTAATTAAAATTATTAAACTATAAAAAAATGAACCTCAGTTAACAGCTTTTAATGTATCCATATAATTTAATATTTGAATCGGTCTTTCACCATTGCTTGTTATTACATCGATAGCAGGAGTATATAAGTCATTATAAAAAACAATAAATGAAATACAAAATTGAGTTAATATTCCAATCAAAATTAATAAAAAATTATATGAGAATATTACAAATAGAAATTTACTAGAATTGACATTTGCTAATCCTATTCTTTTTAAAATAGAGGAATTTTTAAATTCAAAAATTGATTGCGGCATAAAAACTAAACCAGTTGTAAGAATAGGAATAGTAAATGATCCTGGTAGCACAAGTGTATAGTTAAGAATTAAACCTAAGAAAATTAATAAAATAGAGGGCATTAAAAAGCAAAAAAATGGACCAACAAAACCTTTTCAAAAATATTTATTTACTAATTTGTAAAGCGCTTTCAATTTTTAACCCTTTGATTTAATTATAGATATTTTATTTCAATTATTATAATTTAAAATTTAGCAAAATTTTATAAGAATAATATACTATATATATCTATTAAGGAAATCAATGAGAAGAACAGAAACTAGACAAATAAAAGTTGGGAATATATTTATTGGTGGTAATAAAAAAGTAGTTATCCAAAGCATGACAAATACTAAAACAAAAAATATTGAAGCAACATTGAAACAAATTAATGAACTATATAATGAGGGTGCTGAAATTGTAAGGGTTTCCATTTTTGATATTGAAGATTCTCAATCTTTGAAAAAAATCATTAAAAAATCTCCTTGTCCAATTGTTGCAGATATTCATTTTAATCCAATGTTTGCTATCAATGCAATTAATGATGGAGTAGCAAAAATTAGATTAAATCCAGGGAACATTGATGATGAAAATATTTTAAAAAAAATTTTATCATTAGCAAAAAAAAATGGAACAGCAATTAGAATTGGAATTAACTCTGGTTCATTACCATTAGATATTGTAGATAAATTTGGTGTAACTTCAATTTCAATGATGATGGCTATGAGAAGATATGTTAAGTATTTTGAAAAAAATAAATTTTATAATACTATAATTTCTTTAAAGGCTACTGATGCTTCATTGACAATTGAAGCATATAGATTAGCTGCTAAAGAATTTGCCTATCCTTTACATCTTGGTATTACTGAAGCTGGTCCAAAAGAAATGGGAACTATTAAATCATGTGCTGGACTTGCTCCTTTATTATATGAAGGCATTGGAGATACCATAAGAATTTCATTAACATGTGATCCTGTTGAAGAAGTAAAGGTTTGTAAGAAATTATTAAATTCATTAGGACTATATTCAAACATGGTTGACATAATTTCTTGTCCTACTTGTGGAAGACTAAATTTTGATATGGAACCAGTTGTTAAAGAGATTACAGAATATACAAAAGATATGAAGTTTCCTTTAAAGGTGGCAATCCTTGGTTGTGCTGTTAATGGACCTGGTGAAGCAAAAGAAGCTGATGTTGGAATAGCTGGTGCAATTGGTTCTGGAATCTTATTTGAAAAGGGAAAAATAATAAAGGCTGTTAAGGAAGAAAATCTTGTATCAGAATTAAAAGCTGTTATAGATAAACACTATAAAGAATACAAAAAAAATAATCTTTCTTAAAAGCTTATTTTTTTGTATAATAAATATTGTATCAATAAGAAATACTTGTCAGGATTAGCAATGAAAAGCTCAAAGAAATATATAAGTGAATATATTGTTCTTAAAATACTTAGAGGTGAATATAAGCTAAATGAATTAGTTTCTAGTGAAAATAGACTCGCTATAAAATTTAATTGTAGCAGACTAACATCTAGATCATCACTTATGTGTTTATCAAATATTAGCATATTAAACTCTTTTAAAGGAATGGGTTACATTGTTTCATCTAGAGCATTAGATATTATCTTCTTGGCTAAATCTTTAAAAAATAAGGCTGTTTCAAGTTCTTATGAAAAAATACAGAAATTAAATATTTTAAGTCCGATTATTCAATTAAGTAAAAATGAGTGTGAGATATTCTTATTAAAGAATATGGATGCATTAAATAATTTATTGTCTATGACATTTATTATTTTAGATAAGGTTATTCTTAAAAAATATTATCAAAATAATTATAAGTTTGATACAGAAAACCCTGTAGAAAGAATTATTGATAGTGCTTTTATTCCTTCTTCATCAGTTAATAACTACATTTCTGTTGAATTAGAAGCTTATAGCCATCTTTTAAAAGAATTAGGATATCACGATTTTAAACAAGTTCCTGTGATTGATCAAATGTTATTAAATGATGATGGAAATTGTGCAATAAGAACGTTTAATATAGTTAGAAGCAACGAAGTAATTTATACAAATATAAACAAAATATTAACTTAATAAAAATACAACTTCATTTAAAATATCGAAGTTGTATTTTTATTTCTTTCATAATTAATTTTTATCAGATTATGTATAATATTTTAAAGGATTTAAATTGAAAAATATTTTTTTAGAAAAGTTTAGAAATAATTTAATTATTTCTTGTCAAGCTTTTGATGATGAACCATTAAATGATACTAAAGCTATAGGATTAATTGCAAAATCAGTTGTTCAAGGTGGAGCAAAGGCTTTACGCTTATGTCAAAAAGATCACATTAAACAAATCATGACTATTACAGATCTACCAATGATGTGTTTAATAAAAGCAGACTATGATAATAGTGAAGTATTTATTACTCCAACCTTTAAAGAAGTAGACGACTTAATTGAAATTGGAGCTAAATGCATTGCCACTGATGCAACAAATAGAAAAAGACCAAATCAATCGTTAGAAGATATTGTTAATTATATAAGAAGCAGAGATCCAAATATTTTAATAATGGCTGATTGTGCAACAATAGAAGATGTTAAAAGAGCTGATCAATTAGGTTTTGATTTAATTGGAACTACTTTAACGGGAAATACAAAAGAATCAAAGGGACTAAATATTATTTGTGATAATTACAAATTCATTAGAGAATGTTTAAGTGTGACAAAAAAACCAATTATAGCTGAAGGTGGAATTTGAGAACCTTATGAAGTTAAAGAACTACTTGATTTAGGATGCTATGGAGTTGTTGTTGGTTCTGCAATAACAAGACCAAGAAAGATTACTGAAAAATTTATGAAATACTTAGCAGAAAATAGTAAGTAATATATTTTAAATAAATCTAAAAATATATTTTATTAATGAAATCTTTTCTGTAATTGCTATAACATTATCAATTAAATTTAATTGATCAATTATTTCATACATTTTATAATCGCCATTACTATAAATATTTTCAATATAAAAAGTCACTTCCTTATTATTATTTAAAAGTAAAATTTTTTTTTCAAAAGTTTGATTAAGAAAAACAAGAAACACTCTTCCATCATCATCAACTATTTTTTCTCCGCTACAATAAACATTTATTTTGTAGAAAAAAAATAACATTAATATTACAAGTAAATTAGTTAATATTATTGTTTTTAAATTTTTTTTCATTTTTAATCTCTCATTCATTTTTAAAATATTTTATTATTTTTTTATCATGTGAAACTCATATTAAAAAATTATTTGAAACTAAATGGCCTTTAAATTTTTCAATAATTTTTTTCTTTGTTTTAGTATCGACATGTGATAAAGGTTCATCAAGCAAAATTATTTTGTTTTTTTCATGAATTATTGAAAGAAAGTTTATTATTTGTCTTTCTCCCATGCTGACATCCTTTTTGTTTATTATTTGAAATAAATGATTAACTTTTAAGAAATCAACTATTTGCATTTTTATATCAATGTTAAAATGAATTAATTTATTAATATCAATGTCTATTAAATTGTTTTCAGAATTAAGATAGATAATTTTTCTTTTTAGTGATTCATAGTTATATAGATTTGCTGATATGCCATTTATAACTATTTCCCCACAATTATTATTTGGTAATATTTTTCTAAGTAAAGTTGTTTTTCCAACTCCGCTTTTCCCATAAATAATTAAATCATTTTCTAATTTCTTATTTAGATTTTTAAATATATATTTTTCATCATATTTTACTAATAAATTTTGAACTTTAATACTTGTTACTTTTTCTTCTAAATCAATTCCTTTGTTTTCCTTTATAACATCTTTCAAGAATATATTAATTTTATCTTCATGTATTTTATAAAATGATAAATTTGCTAAGAAATCAAAGATACCATTAGAAGAATCACTAATTATATTAATTAAATTAAATAAATATATCATCAATCCAATTGAAAAAACATCATTTCTTCCATTGATAATAAGAAATACTGAAATAATAGTAAATATAAAAAATATTATCTTATTTCCTATTTTTTCAATTAATATTATTTTTTCATTTATTTTTAAATTTCGATAGCTAAAATTTTGAAATTTTTCTGTTTGATAAATTATTTCATTTTTCTTTTCATTTAAAATTTTATAATTTCATTCATTCTTAATTATATTTATAAAATCATATAATTTATTTTCTATTTTTGCTTCATAATAATTATTTTTATTTCCTATATTTTTAATATGTCAGTTCTTTAACATAAATACAATTAAATAGAATACAATACTTATCAAAGATATTAATAAATATACATAAGAAATTATTGATATAAAAATAATTGTATTTAAAAGAATAAAACAATTTGAAATAAAATCAGGAACTGCATATATTTTCTTTTGAATTAATGGAACAACTGATTTAAAATTTAGCAATATATGTTCTCTATTATTTTTTCTAATAAATTTTTCATTTTTTTTCATTAAATTATTTATCAAATAATTAAAATATTTTATTATTAGTTTATTAAAATTTTTATTTTTATAAAAGGTTAAAAATGAAGATATAAAAATATTAAGTGAAAATAGTAATAAAAAGAAAAATGAAATAAAAATAAGATCAAACATTGCATGATAGGGGATAATGTTTTGCAAAATTATTTTCAAATATAGATTATTAATAACGATTAATAAAAATAAACTAACATTTAATAAAACAACCATTAAAGTATATTTAAGTTTGTATTTTCTGATATCAATTTTTAATTCCAAAAATTCATTATTAATTTTGCCTTTAGTATATGATCATATTTTTTTAATATTTAATTCTAAAAATTCTTTTTCAGTAAATTTATATTCATTATTATTTGTAGTAATGCAATATTTATTTCCGAGTTTTCTCAAAATACCATATTGTTTTTCATAATCAATTTCAATAAAACAAAGTAAATTTTTATTTGCTTCTTTATATAAATTATTTTTATCTATTTGAATTAAATTTATCCCTAATAGATTACATTTTTCTTTTATTTCATAAAAATTATCTGATTTTTTAATATGTAGATTAGAATCATTATCTAAATTATTTTTATGAAGTTCATAGAAAGTATTTTCTAATCATTTTAAAAGAAGATCTTTTTCCACAATTTTATTCATACTATATATATGTATAATTTATTATTATCTTTCTTAAAAAATAAAATTATAAATTTTTTTATTATAAAATATATTAAGGAATACAAATGAAAAAAACTATTATTTGTGAAATAAACGATATTTTTAAATCATATTTAAAACAAAACAAAATAGAAAAAACAAACTTTATTGTTGAAAAAACAAAGAATAATGAATGAGGAGATTTTTCTACTAATATTGCATTAGTTTTAGCTAAAACTCTTAAAACAAATCCAATGGAGCTAGCTAATAAAATTTCAGAAACTATAACTTCAAATATAATTAAAAAAATTAAAGTTACTAAACCTGGTTTTATCAATATCTTTTTATCTGATGAATATTATAATAATTTAATTAAAGAAGCAATTCAAAAAGAAGTTAATTTTGGACAATTTGATAAAAAAGGTATTTATTACAATATTGAATTTGTTTCGGCAAATCCAACAGGTTCATTACATATCGGACATGCAAGAAATGCTGCATTAGGTAGTACACTTGCAAATATTTGAGAAAAGTATGGAATTTCTGTTGATCGTGAATATTATATTAATGATGGCGGAGCACAGATCAATCGATTAGGTGTTGCTGTTCTTATTAGATACAAAGAACTATTTAATATTAAAAATGAAATTCCAGAAGATTCTTATCATGGTGAAGAACCAAAATGAGTAGCTAAAGAGCTTAAAGATAAATATCATGATAAATTTTTAAAAACAGAATTTGATAGTGTAAAAATTACTAATAATGAAGAAAGAAAAATAATTAATGATTTTTCTAAGATTTATTTAATGGATAAGATAAAAGAGACTTTATCTAACTTTAGAGTTAATTTTGATTTTTATTATCCAGAATCAAAAATTTTTGATGAAAATTTAATTGAAGCTGCTCTTGAAAAATTAAAAAAATATACATATGAAAAAGATGATGCTTTATGACTAAGAACTACAGATTTTAATGACGATAAAGACAGAGTATTAATTAAAAGTGATAAAGAAGTAACATATTTTATGCCTGATATTTGTTATCATTATGAAAAACTTAAGAGAAAGAAATATGATAAAATCTTTGATATATTAGGTGCTGATCATGGTAGTTATGTAGTTAGAATTAGTGCTGCATGTAATTGCTTAGGTTATAAAGATAAACTAAATGCTATTATTATGCAAATGGTTAAATTAACAAAAGATGGTGAACCATTTAAAATGTCTAAAAGATCAGGACAAAGTTTAACATTAAATGATTTAATAGAATCAATTGGAGTTGATTCTGCTAGATGAAATTTAGTTTCACAATCAGCAAATTCTCATTTAGAGATTGATGTATCTAAAGCTAAATCAACAGATAGTTCTAATCCAATCTATTATGTTATGTATGCTAATGCTAGAATAGCAAAAGTTATTGCTAGTTCAAATAGTGATATAAGTTCAATAGATTCATCTTTATTGAATCATACAAAGGAAAAAGAATTGCTTAATGCAATTGCTTATTATCCTTGTCTAATTGAGTTAATAGCTACCAATAGTGAAATTCACTTGTTAAATAGTTATTTATTAAAATTAGCAGCAATGTTTCACTCATACT
>JBOFGT010000003.1:0-11705 GCA_051649265.1 Mycoplasmoidaceae bacterium | reverse complement strand
CCGTTTCTTTGTCCGTTGTTAAAGTATTCTGTGTTTGCTATAAATTGTGGTGTTCCAGTAATTCTTTGGTTTCCACCATTAACTTTAAAGAAGTTTCCATCAACATAAGTTTTATCTGCTTTTGGTGCTAATAGGTTATCTGTCTCTGTTTTAGTGTATGCATCAATAGTTCCACCACCACCAGTAGAAGATATCACATTACCTGTAATAGTAATATTGTCTCCCGCAACCAAATTGTCTTGTTTAGAATTCATAAGAACATCTAAATCTTCATTTAAAGACGTTTCTAGTGCGTTTAAAGCATCGTTTGACGCTTTCGTGTTTAAATTATCATCTACATATTTTTTATTTGCTGCATCTGCATTTTGAGTTGGTGTTGCAACTTCTGTTAATCTTTTATTAACAAATCTAAATTCATCACCTCTAAAAATTAATACTGTTCCTGTTGCATCAATATAGTTAAAACCTTGTTTATCTTCTATTTTTAGAGGGTTAAAATAACCTACACCTAACCTTGAAAATATTGCTGGTTCTCTTAACTCTGCTTTCTTTGCAAGTCCTGTATCAACATAAGTTTTATCTGCTTTTAAGTCAATGTTTGACTGCAAGATAGCATCTTGTCTATCAACATAATCTTTATCTACATTACCACCAGTAGAAATTCTTAAAACACCTTTGTTTGCTATTGGTTTATTTAATTTTTTGTATATCATTTTTAAGTCCTTTCACCTCTGCTTGAAGTTCTTTAATTATTTCTTCATATGTTTCAAAAGTAGTTTTAACTAAATTATCTACATATTGCTTGTTTGTAATGCTATTTGGTTTATCAACCGGTGCGCTCAAATATGTTTCATTAGAATAAATTTCAAACATTTTTACTACGAAACGTGTTCCATCACCAACAAAATATTTTTCTCCATCTATTTCTTGGTTGCTTGATACATCGACATAATTAGACATAACATCACTGTAATCACTAGCACTTGTCTTTGTTTGTGTTAAGAAACTTTGGAAGTCATCTTCACTATTAAATGGAATAATTTGGTTAGAATATTCACTTACATAATCAACTGTTGGTAGTTCATCAAGTTTAGTTTCTATGATATCACCTAATTTAGGTTCAATTTGTGATACCGAAGCATTAACAATTTCTGTAATATCTATTGGTAAAGTGTCTAATATTTTTCACTCATTAGGACTATCATTAGGGTTGTTCCCAATGTTATCATTTACTAAACTTTGTGCTTTACCTAAATATGTTTTACCATCAACTTCATAAGTAAAGTCAATTAAAACATCTTTTGTATAAATGAAGTCATCTCTTCAAATAAGATTATTTGCAAGTAATAGATTAAAAGTTTCTTCTTTGGTAATTGCTTTGTCTAGTCCATCACCAAAAAATGCTAGTCCTTTTTTATCAACTAGTTCCTCAACAGTAAAGTATTCATTATCAAATAAAACTTTATCTGCTTGTATAGCATTATTTATTTTTCCATAAAACTTATAACCATATATTCCAGGGTAATATGCTTCTGGTAAATTATACATATCTGCACTACTTCTAATATGAGAACTTCCCAATATTTGTCTATTAGCACTTAATGTATTGTTTGGACTTATTAATGAAAAGTCAACATTACTATTCATTTTGTTATCACCTTCTGTTGATAAGAACCTAACTCTAAGCATATTGTATAATGCTAAGAACTCTTCACTATTTTCATCTAGTATAGGAATATAGTTAGATGCAAGAGAACTTCCGCTTGTTCTTGCAATATCAGTAGAAGCAATAGTTTTATAAAACCTAGTTGTTGCTAGTTTTCTTAAAATATCTCTTCTCTTTGCTTCAATGTTTCCATCTTCACTTTTTGCTCTTAGGTCGTAAGGAACACTTGATGCAATATTCTTATCTATGTCTGCAAATGCTTTACCTGTAAGAATAAAGTATTCAACTCAATCACCGATACAACTTTGGACTATTGCAAGTTCTTTTGCATCTTGTTTATCAGAAGGGTTAAAATATGGTATCTCAATAGATAATCTACCATCACAAATACTATCAATTTGTTCTGTTGCATTTTGAATTCATTTTTCAATTAGAATATCTTGTTCTGATGGGTTTTGTGTCTCAGGAACAACATATCTTTCTCTATATCAAGCAGTATCAATTAATACTATTTTTACTTCTTCTTGTTTTTCTGTAAATTCTTTAAAATTAAAAGTCATAATTCTCCTTTAAGTTTTTCACTTTCATATTTGTCTGTATTGGTGTCAGTAAACAGTTCCTGCTCTTGCTATCGTCATTTGTTTTCATACGGAATAATACATCAATGGTGTCCCATATTGCGGTCCGTAATGGTAAATTAATGAAGGGTTTTTACTAGAACGAGAAACCGCAGGGTTTACCTTTAATGTAGCATTACCATATTGTGCTCCATCTTTTGTTGGGGTTCAAATTCCTCAAAGTAATCAACTAGAAGGAAGACCGATATGAATATTAATATCATTCTTGTCTTCATTCATTATTGAGTTGAATTCTTTAACGTCTTGTTGATTTTTAGAAAACTTTTTAAGTCTTTCTTCAAATGATGTAATATCTTCATCTTTTGCAATCTTAATCATACGACCTTTTTTTCTTTTACCGAAAATTAAGTCAATAATCTTGTTCTCAATTCTTCCAGTAGTGTAATTAGTTAAATTCTCTACTTTTTTATAAATTGATTGTATCTTTCTAACATTTTTAATTGCTCTACCTGTCTTTATAGCAATCTTTATCTGCTTTTCTGTAAATAGCAATTCTTTTAAAAGTTCTTTATAAGACAATAAAGAGTCGAATTCTGATTTAGGTAATATTTCTCCCTTAATAAATTCATTTGCTTTTTGAATTCTAGTAAAGATATCTTTATTACTTTTAATAGTCAAAGGACTACCTTTGTATTTAACACCTTTTTTAACTGCTTTACTTTTTAAACCTTCACTAGTTGCACGCTTAACAAATTTAGAAAGAAATCTATTCTTAGACATTACTTTTACAATTATTTTCATAACTTGGTTTGCTAATAATTGAAATATTAAAACTGGCGACATATTTTTCCTACCTTATATAAAAAAAAAGGAATATTATTTCCCTTCTTTTGCTTTTGCTTTCACTTCTGTTGCAACTGCTCCCACTCTTAATAGTGCAGGTATTCCGTCTTGCGGTGTATCTGCTCCACCAATAAGTCTAGGGTTTTTAGCATATTCATTTAGTTTATTTAAGTCCTCAGGTAATAAGTCCTCAAAACTAGAATAGAATACTGGTTGCTCTGCTTTAAGTGCTGCTCTTGCTGCATTAACTCTTGCTAAGTCAGGTGCTTTTCTTAGGAAAATTCAATTTAAATGTTCTCTTGCTGGTGCAACAATCGCCATTGTTTTTCATTGAACTTGTCTCGAAAGAATGTTCTTTTCTGCAATGTTATACATTCAACCTGCTTCATTACCATCTTGCGGTCCCATATTAACTCACGGTTTAGTTATCGTTTGCACGCTATCAATATCAAAGATTAAACCTAATACATCTCGGAAGTCAAAGTCTTTATAACCATTGTTCGCTTCTTCTTTTTTATCTAGTCTATCTAAATAAATAGAAGTGTTGTAAGGAACTCCTCCAAAATGTCCTAATTTACCACTTTTGAAAACTTCAAATGAAGCATTAGAAGCACTAATAAATTTAGACGCTCTCATAAACTCAGTCTCAACATATGGACTAACTATAAGTTGCGATCTTTCTTTACTTTGTCCGTAAGAAACATCTGTCTTTTTGATTGAAATTGCTTTGATAGTATTTAAAATATTTGTGATATCTTGGTATCTATCATTGTCTGCTTTTTCATAATCAGTAATTGGTGCATCTGTTCCTGGGTCGATGTGAGGTAAAAGTTTATATCTACCTGTTGCTAATGCATAGTTGATTACTTTATCAAGTGTGATTAAGTTATCTAAGTCATTCTTAGAGATATACATATTTCTTTCGAAGTTAGATAATGCTGCTCCTCACTCTTTCATCGTTCTTACAGTTCACACGTCAATACCATAACCTGTTTCTAAGAAGTCTGTTCCAAAAGTAATGTTTACTTTTTCCATTCTAATTAAGTCTTTTGAACTAAGTATTTTACTATTGTCCGCTAACTTAATTTTTGGAATGTATTGGTATTCGTAAGGGAAAGTTTCATCTATTTCCACTCTTTTTCTATTCAATACATTACCTAGCACTTCATTATTTACTAAATTAGATTGTCTGTAAATTTCTCTAATTCCACCGTAAATAGTTTGATTACCACTTTTATCATTAATACCAAGAAATGTCTTAATATTAACTAATGCGAATTGTCCGCTATCATTTTGTCTATTCATATTTTATTCTCCTAGTTTGCGTTTTGATTTAAATAGTCATTAACTAATTCATTCGCATCTTTATTTTTAAATTTTTCTTCATCAGTCTCAACTTTTTTCTCCACAATTGAAGTTTTAGTTGGACTTTCTTTTAATGCTTTGAAGACTGCATATTCATCACTTTCAAGTTCTTTTTTCAAGTCCTCAATAGGAATGTCTTTTGTTAGTTTTTCAAGGTGTTTAAAATTCTTTTCATCAAACTTTAATTCCTTTAAAATTTCTAACTTTTCTTTTTGTTCTAATTGGAATGCAATTTCTGCTTGTTCCTTTTTGAACCTAGCGATTTCTTTTTCTAATTTAATTTTGTCTTCTTTTAGAATATCGAAGTTTTCAAGTTCTTTTTCTTGTCTCTCAACCTTCTTCGTAAGTCTTTTAATTTCAGATAAAGCATCTTCTAGTGTATCAAATGTTTTCATAGTTCCTCCATTAATAATACAAGTTGATTATATAACATATTTAACTTATCTATACATCTTTTTTTAAATGCAAAATTACAGATACAAGTTCGGTTGTATATTTGTCGAATGGTTCACCACGTTTAAAAACATAACATCTTAAAGTGCTTGCTAAACCACTATATTTAAATTGATTAGTCATATCGATATTTTGTGCTTTTGGGGTTCAACTAACCTCAATAGTTTTAGTTTGTGGGTTTCTTGTTAATTTTATTGTGTTAAAGTCAAAAAACTTTTTATTCCCTATATCTAATGGTTTGATTTTTCCTACTTCTAGTGTTGAAACTTTACCATCTACTCCTCTAACATCTATATAAACAGTTTCTTCCTCTAAATTTACAAGTTGTTTTGTTTGAACTAATGCATCATTACTAACTACACCTTCATTTTCATCTATAAAAATAATAGGTGCATACATATTAACTTTTACAAAACCATCATTAAACATAATTTTATAATTAATCTCTACATAATCTATTTCTTCCATAGTATTAATTTTTCTATTTTTAGGACTTTTTGCTATGTAATTATATTCTTTGATATCAAAGTTAGTAGATACTGTAAAAGTATTATCTGTTCCATTAGCACCTCTTCTATTTCACACAATTAAATTAGAACTAGAACCAGTTTCACCATATGCTGTTTCAATAAAAATTTCTTCTGGTTGAGATGCAACAACGTATTTACAAGTTATTTCCTCACTTACAAAATTACGTTCTTCACAAACAATAGGTGATTTATCAAATTCTGGTAATGGTGGTAAAACCATTTCCGGTCATTTAACTCTATCTCCTTCCGTGTTGAATTCATCATAGTAATTGAACTTCATTGTAGTTCCTCATAAACGAATATCATTGATTGCTTTTGAAAGTGTTGTAAATAATGATTGGTAGATGCTAATTGGTTTTGCAAAGTCATCTTCAACATAAGCAGTTAATCTAACATCAGAATTTGCTATTACGTGTGTTTCAACCGCATCAATAATTCATTTTTTACCAATACCTGCACTAAGTGTTTTTGTAGTTGGTGGGTTTCATTTAAATTCACTTTCATCATCATTAATAAAAGTTCCATCTTCAAATTTTGTCTGTCCGATATATTTAGTATTTCAAACACCATCTTTACCTTTACCGATAATAGCATCATCTCTTACTTGTGAACTATCTTGTATAAGATTAGTCAATGAAAACCTATGAGAAGTCATAACATTTGTATTTACTGGAATAACTTGTTTTCCTTTATCATCTAAAAACACATCACAAGGTAGAGGTGCATTTTCTTCCAAAGCAGACATACCATTTAAGTATGCAATACAAGGAATTCTTAAATTCATCGGTTGATTAGGTGCTTTTGAATTACTAGAAGTTCAACCAATATCTAAACCACCAATGATAATATCTACTAGTCCTCCAATAACACCAAGAGTGTCTGTAAGTTTGTATTTTTTAGTTTCTTTGTTTTCAAAATTAAAAACATCACTAGAAAAATTAACATAAGAGTTAAAGTTTAAGAACATAGTATAACCGTATCTTGCACCACCTCATTCTTTAACACTTTTAATTCCAGGGACACTAGAAAAGTCATACTCTCCCTTCATTTCAAAAAAGGAAGTAGTATCTCAATTTTCAAAAGAATAAGAATTGTCTACAATAGGGTTGCTTGCTTCAACATCATCTTTACTCATTTCAAAACCACATAAAACTTCTTTGTTTTCAAGTATGTTATAACCACCAAGAGAAGCATTAGGGTTTTGTTTATAACTTTTTCAAATTCCCGAGACTGTTGGTTTAACATTTTCAACCATAAAACTATTTGAATTAGGTTTATTAAAGAATACATTACTACTAAATGGGAAAAGTTCTTGGTGCAAAAACAATCTATATGGTTTATCTAAAATTTGATTACCATTTTCATCAATATCACCAATTTCTCTACCATATATAGCAAAACTACTATCTCCCGCACAACTCATATAGTCAAATTGAATTGAAGTCAAACCATAATCTCTAATATAACTAGAATTTACTTTTGTTATTAGAGTTTCATTCTCTTCATCTCATTTTTCTTCTGGGAAAGCATAACCTTCACCAATTGCGCCAAATTGGAAGAAGTCCAAAATATTCTTACCACTTTCTGCATATTTAAGTCCAACATTTTCAAAACTTATATTAACTTTTTCAATTTGTTTTGTTTCTTCATTTCAATTGGGACTAATATTCATTATTTCTAGTCATTGGTAAGATTGCGCCCTTTTATCTAAAATTAAATACACATAGTCAGTAATATCAACATCTTCTGGTATTCAATCATAAGAAGTAAGTTCAACACTTTTATTTAGAGTTTGAATAACATACTCATTAGTTAAGAAAGTTATTTTAGAATTTTGGTTCTCAACATCAAAACTTGAATTATTGTATAAGTCATAGTATTTTCCAACACTAGTATATTTAACAAGTTCATCTGTTTCTTTTTTTAAAGCAACACGTGTAGAACCTTCCCATAAAACAACAACAGGTTCTTTTGATGTATAAACATTAACAAGTTGAGAGAAAAAAGCAGGGTCAGTCCTTAAACTTTGTTCTCCTTGCGGTGTAATTCTAATAATTCCACTTAATTTTCTAAACTTGTAAATTCTAATTGGTTTTCCAAGTTTAACTGCGTGGTCGGAACCATAACTACCTAGTAAAGACTTTGCACTTTCTTTACCAATATTGCTATTAAACCTACTCATTAGTTTTTACCTTTCATTGGTTTTTTCTTTTCCATAGGGTTCATACTTGCTTCAAGCATTTCCATATCTTTTTGTTCTTGTTCTGCTTGTTCTTTCTCAATTTCTTTAATAAGTTCTTCTAAGTCTAATGCAGATAAGTCTTTGTTTGCTTTTTCAATAGCAAGTCTGTTAGAAATTAAACCATTATCTTTTAACATAATAATTTTTTCAACAGAGTATGCTTCTTCATTAACAAGGTTAGAAATAATTTTAAATTCTCATTGTCCTTCAAATTCCTTGTGCGCGTCAACTTTTTTGAACCAAGCATCAATAATATTATTAATAATGTTAGTATATTGTTCTTGTCTTAGTAATATTGCTTCCTTAACTGTTTCTGTTGTTCTTCTAGTATTAGTAGAAATTTCACTAGTAGAAGTATATTGACTAGCACCACTCATAGTTTGAACTGAGTAGTCAAAACCAGCACCATTAAAGTAAAGTTCAAATAAAGAACCTAAACCTCTTGTGTTGTCTTCCATAGAGAAAGTAGATTGTAATTTTTCAATAGTGTTAGGGTTTCCTCCATTTTGCAAGAACATAACAAAACTATCTTCCAAAATTGACTTTTGGTTATTCATTTGTTGAAGTATTCTTTGTGCTTCCGAGTTAGAAATACCAGAATTACCACTAGACATATAATTAAAACTAGCAGCATTTAAAGGTTTTTTAAACATATCTTCATAAGAAGAGAAAGTCCCAATAATCTTAGTTCCATTCTTTTTTTGTTCTTCTTTAATTCAAACAAGGTAAGAATTAATAACTTCTCTTAAATATGAAACAGGGTAGTCGTCTGGTTGTAAATAATCATTACCATCTCCAAAGTCAAGTGCATTTTTATTATAAACTTCCGTCATAGATAAAACATTGTAGTTATGAACTCTAATATTTTCTTTTTGGTAAGGTTTTAAAAATTCTGGTGTAGTGATAAGGAAGTTATCAAGTGGAATTTCATTTTCTGGTATAGCACTATTTCACATAATACTATGAGTTTCATTTGGTGTTCTACACTGATAAACTCTTTGAACTAGTCCTTGTTTAGTAGTTGTAGTTTGAAGAACACAAGTTCCAGCATATTCCTTTTGTTGGTATTCCCTAAGAGTTTGGTTTCTATCTTCATAAGGAAGCGCCATCATAAGTTTTATAGTTCTTTCTTCATAACCAAATTCACCTTCTTCAAAGATGTCTCAAACAAAATATGCTTTACCATCTTTTGATAAATACCTTTCCATACCTTTAAGAAGTTGGTTAAAATTATTATTTTTCTTAATATTGTCGAATACTTCCTTCAATTTTTCATTTTTAGTATTCAAACTAGTATTAGAATACATAATGTTAATCTTTTGACGAGCAAGCATTTCCCTAACATCAAAATTTTCGTTTCCGTTTATCATTTCATAAACATCTTTTGTTGTTAGGAATTCATTAATTCTTTTTCTTGGGTTCATTAATTTACTCCATTTTCACTTACAATCTTTAAATAAACTATGTTTGGTATTGCTTCATACCTTACAACCTTACACAGAACATTTTGTTTTTCTTGTATATATATCTTACTACTAAAACTAAAAATACTTCTATTAATTTTAGCAATATAGAATTCACCACCAAGTCTTTTTGCTTTTATAAATTTGTTGTATGGTATTTGAAAATAAGTATCTTCAATTAAAAAATATTTAGTCTTTCCTGTTTTCATATATATCACTATGTCCTTTACTTAGAGTTCATTGGTATTCACCAAGTCCATATTCACAACCACTATTAATTCAATGTGTTTCCTGATGACTTCTCATAAACCTTCCATCTTCTGTTGGGTTTTCTACTTCAACCTGCGTGCAATTCTCTAATGCATCTATTAATTGCGGACATTCCTTTCTATCAATTCTTAATAAACCTTTTGCTAATAAAATGTTAGTAGTTAAAACTCTGTCTTCAATTGGAACATTCTTATCTGCTACTCTACATTCAATTTGATATGGTGATATGTTGTGATAAGCAACTAACCTATCATTAAACATTCTATGGAACTCTGTTGAAGCACCTGTATCAATAAAACAAGTAATCTTCATTCCACCAATTCAACTCTGTCAGTCAATAAGAGTTCTAATCATTTTATCAAATTGTTCTACTTGACTTAATGGTTTAGATATTGTGCTACTACTACCTGGTCTTCCATTATTTCAATGTGTGTATTCTTTATAAACTTGCGCGCCGAAAACGTTATCAACTTGCAACAAATGCATAGTAGTTGGTGATGCAAAGACAGATTTACCTTCACCTCAGTCAATTCCAACCTGTCATTTACCAATTCCTTTACTTCTAAACCTACCTCAATCAATTTCTTTCATTTTATCAAGGTTAGCAGAGTATAGTGTTCCTTCCGAAACTCCACATAAACCTAAATATGAGATGTTATACTTCTGTAAATGAACTTCTTTATAACCTCTTAACTTTAAAACTTGTTCCATTGGGACATAAGGGTTAGTTAAAACATTATTTCTGATAAACAATGCTTGTTGTCCGTCAATATATTCTTTTTTAGAGAACTGATAACCTTTCTTTTCCATTGCTAAACCATCTTCTGGTAAGTTGTTAAGCATAATTTGAGTGAACCAATGACTTTTCTTTCAAGGGTTGGACGCGAAAAACGAAAATTTTTGAGTATTTATACCGCCCCTAGTAGTATCTGAGAACTGATCTACTAAGTCTTGGTTAAGTTGCGAGCATTCTTCAAAGAACATAAAGATATAATCTGCTTCACTTCAAGTAGTTCCACCAACAGCACCACCATCTGCTAACTTAATCTTATCATTGTTAAGAGTTTCAAAACATATAACATTGTTTTTGAATTGCAATTGGTTAATAGTCCCACCTCTAAAATTTTTACCAGCACCACTTTCAACTTTAAAGTTATATTTACTTCAAAAGTCCTTAAACATCTGAGTTTTCATTTTGTTAAGTTGGTTTTGCTTTTTTCTCACAATATAGAAGACACAATTAACTCCATATGCTTGCGAAGACAAAAAAGTTTTCATAATGAAGTCCAAGATACTATGAGTTTTACCACTAAACCTAGAACCTTGTGTAAACCAGTTGCTTATAGGTATTCTTTGTTTTTTTAATACCTTAACTAACATTTGGTTAAGTGGTTTTTCAAACAAGTCATCAACGGTAGTATAACCATATCTAGGATCAGATGGGTGTAGTTTCATAGATGTCCTTTCCAATTTTTAATATTTCTCAATGTTCCCAATGATTTTTTCCTTTTTTTCTGATAAAAAAATTAATTTATATTTATTAACTTATTTGCTTCGTCTTCATCATCATCTTTTAAATTAATAATTAATGGCGTGTAATTTTGTGCGGTTTCTTCCAGTTTAAAAATGTTGTTGGTTTGTTCCTTCAATAATTTTATAATATCTTGGTTATTTTTTCTTAATGGAAAATTGTAAATAAGATTAATTGCTTGCTCTTTTAAATCAATATATATTACCTTTAACATTTCAATAAGTTCTTTATAATTATCATTATCATTTATTTTATTATTTCATTTATCAATTATTAAATAATTAATATTAGCAAAATTATTAAAATCATTTATATTATGTATTTTTATATTATTACTTATTAAATATAATTTATTATTATCATCAATTTTATTATTATTATTAATATTATTAATTATATTATTATTATATTTATATATATAACTTATATAATCATAATACACTTTTTTTAAGTCTCTTTTATTTTTATAAGTTTTTTTATTCATATTTTTCCTTTGCGGTTTTTTATTTCTGTATTTTTTTAATCTTACCATATACTTTTTATATATATAACTTTTTTTATAATATTATTTAAAACACTTGACTTTTTGCTTTAAATATGGTAAATTATTTACACAGATAAAACCGGTTTTTTATGCTATATATGTATATACATCTTTTAATAACTTTTTATATAATGTTATTGACTTTTATTATTTTAGTGTTATAATTATAATATATAATAATTAAATTAATTAATAACTATTTTTATAAAGTTATTGACTT
>JBOFGT010000002.1:0-5140 GCA_051649265.1 Mycoplasmoidaceae bacterium | reverse complement strand
AATTTTAAATTGCGTATTTTAATTACTGTAGTAGTTTTTTAAATATTTCTGAATTATTTTCTTTAAAATCTTCTATAGAGTTTATTTCCTTAGTTGAATTAAATTCTTTTATTTCATCTTGATAAGCACTATAGATTTCTTTATTTCTTGGATTAATTGCATCTCAATCCATTTTTCTCTTTAAAAAGTCTTTTACAAAATTATTTATTAATTCACAATATTTATCAAAAATAACAAAATCCATTTCTTGTAAATTACTATAAATAGCATTTAAGGAATTAAATGAAGTATTATTTGCATAAATAGATTTCTTAATGTTTTCCAATATTTTAGAATCATGGTCTGAAATAAGTCTATATCTGCCAATTTTGTCTAAAAGTCTAGGATTATCTTTAATAGCTTTTAATTGTAATTTTTCTTCTTGAACTTTTTGATTTTCTTCTAATACTAATTTTTCTTTTTTATTATCATCAATCAGTTTTTCTAATTCTTTATAATTTTTAAATAAATAAGCTTTGTAAGAATTAATAGACTCTACTATATGTTTTGCATTATTAATTAAATTAAAAGTGTATTGGTGTTTTAAATCAAAAACAAGATTTATATTAACAATCTCAACTAAATTAAAATTTATAGTTTTTTGTCTTTTGAAATATGCATTGAATGAAAAATCAAATTCAGATATTTTATCTCATGTTTGATATAAAGGATTGTTAACAAGTTCATGAATAAATAATTCATTAATCATATAAGAAGAATTGCAAAATTCTTCTAATGAATTAATATCATCTTGATTATAATTTGCATCTGAAAAAGTAATTAAAGGGAATACTTCTTTAAAAAATTCTAATGTTTTAGCCTTTCCATGTTTTTTGAAATAACCAACAAAGTCGTGGAAATCTGCATTTTCTTTTAAAACTCTAATTGTAATAGATTCTCCACAATCATCACGATACCTTTTAAAAATATTGTCTAATATATTAGCCATTTCATTAGTAAAGCCAATGTTTTTAAAAAAAACAGCATAATCTTGAACTAATTTAAAAATTGGTATGTCAACATACTTAATAATTTTTTCTTCACTAATTCCTGCATTTGATGAAGGTGAATTAATTTGTTTAATATTGATAGGCAAAACAAAAACTATAAAGTTTAATTTTGATAGTTTTTTAATAGCCATAATAATATTTCTAGTACCTTCACCTAAACCTTCAATATTATCAATAAAAATTAATGTTCTAGGTCAAGTTTTTTCTTCATTAATTTTTTTAATTAATTTATCAAAAGCTTTATCAGTACTTCCATTTGCTTTAATACCTGTTTTAAAGATACCATTAATCATAGGTAATATTATTTCATTGGTAAGCATTGTCCTATATTCTTCAGCTTTTTCTTTATTATTGGTACCTTTATTATTTTTGTCATAATTAAATATAGATAAAATGTTCAAAACAATATCTACATAAATATTGCTTGAATTTAAGTATTCTCAAGCATCAATACAGATCATTTTCTCAAAATAAAGTTTACCTTTAACTTTGTCAATTTTTTCTATTAGAAGCTTTGCTAAACATTCTACAAAGTAAGACTTACCGCTTCCTCTTGGGCCATAAATTAAAGTTAATGGCGATTCTTTTGTAATAGCTTCTGGAGTAAAAATAACATCTTTATTTTTAACATACTTTTCTCACTTATTAAAAGACTCTTCTACTTCTTTTCTAAAAGCTCTATGATATTTTTCTAATTCAGTTAAAAAGAGATTGCAAGAGTTCTCTAAGCCCTTATCATTTAATGCTAGTCTTAATTCAATTTTGGGAAAATCATTTACCATAACATATCCTTGTTTTTATAAGGTTATTATAATATAGATTTATCTTTTTAATTATTTAAAAAGACAATATTATTATAAAAAATAAATAAAAAAACCTTAATCATGTAGATTAAGGCGAATGCGACATAAAGTCTTGTCTTGACACAGTATCATTTATATGTAATCTTTGTATCTCATTTGATACATTTATATTATACATATTTTTTTAAAAAATTGCTTATTTTTCTAATCCATCTTTTTTTATTTTATTTTTGATAAGTTTAATTTGTTGATCTGTACTTAATGAAGCATCAACAATAATGTAGTTAATTCCATAAACTTCACATACATCTACTAAATATTTTAAATAAACATTAGAGATTGATTTAAAATAAGCTTCATTTTTAGAAAAGTTTTCTACTTCAGATTCTCTTCCCCTTCTAAAGATTCTATCTTTAAAATCTTCTCATTTTAAATCTAAAATTATATAAAGTTTAGGAATTCCAATAGAATAAATTAATTCTTTCACTTTATCATTTCACATACTATCATAGAAACCAAACATAATAGGATCTGAGGTCATATTTTGATGAGCAAATAATCTATCTTCAAATATTGTTCTATCAAATACAGTTAGATTGTTAGTTTTAATACCATTTTTATAATTATCAAATCTTGAGCAAAAAAAATATACTTGAAAGGCTATTGCAGATGTTTTATCACCTTCATATAACTTTTTAAGTAGTAAATTTTGTAATTCATCTTTTTCATTAAGTTCAAATACAATATCAGCATCAATTTCTTTAGCTAATGCTCTAGAAAGAGTAGACTTACCAGCTCCTATCATTCCACCAACAGCATAGCTATTGGATAATTTTATTTTTTGAAATTGATTTTTTAACATTTTATCTCATTTAAATTTTAAAAACTTTGTTTAAATATTATAAATAAAAAATATCAATATTTTTAAAAAATTTTATTAAATAATTCGAATACTTGTTAGCATTATTATCTTTTGAGATTAGACATGAAATTTCTTTTTTATTTCATTAAATAAATATCTATTAGTCGCATAGTTGTCATCTAAATTCAAACTACAATTTATAATTGATAGTATTATAGATAATGCAATAGCTAATAATAAAGTTTTTATAAAGAATAATTTAACTAACTTTTAAATTTTATTTCTCTAAAATTATCAATCAATTCATACTTCAGGAAATTCAATGATTAAATTGTCATCAGGTGCAAAATAACCATCTTTAAGATTAATTTTAATTTTGGTTCCATTCATGAATGTTCTGTTATCAGTTTTTTGATATAATATCGTTTCTGAAATAAAAACTATATTATCAATAACTAAATCATTTTCATATTTATTACCTTCATTATCTTCAAAATACACATTGTTTGTTATTTCAAGCTTTTGATTAGAGGATAAATTTGAACCAATCTTTCATTTTGAAGCAAGTTCTTGGCGCTCAGCAAAAGTAGCTAGATTTTTTAATTCAAGGCGCATAAAATTTCTAACTCTAGCATGAGCATTAGATAAATTAAAACTTTTCAATTCAATACTTGGCAATTCAATGGGTTGAGATGAACTACAACTAATCATTGGCAATGTAATTGCTAAGGCTGATGATGTTATTATTGTACCTAGTAAACTAAATTTTAATTTTTTATTCATATTATCTCTTTTTTATTAATTATAGATATTTTTAGATTTTTGTAAAGTAAACTATTATTTTCATTTAAATTCTTTATGCTATGAACCAATTCCAATATCAATAAAAAGAAAAAATGAGTCTTGTTTAAGTGAAGAATAACCTTTTTTAAAATTAATTTGTATTGTTAATCTTTCGACAAATCTTTGATTTGTATTAGGTCTTAAAAATAATTTGATATCTGTGAAAACTATATTATCAATAATAGAATTATTTTCATATACGTTACCTTCATTATCTTCAAAATAAATATTATCTATTATTGCTGATTTTAGATTATTAGGCAAAATTACATCATTTTTTCATTGCTCTGCTAGTGCTGTTTGTTCATCAAAATTACTAAGTCCTCTCATTTCTCGAGTGATTTCGACTCTAAGTGCTTCTCTAGCTTCTGAATAATTAACACTAGTTATTTTAATATAATCATTTATTGATTCACTACAACTGACTATTGGTAATGTAATTGCTAAGGCTGATGATGTTATTATTGTACCTAGTAAACTAAATTTTAATTTTTTATTCATTTTTTTTCCTTTTTTAATTATAAATTTTTGTAAAGTAAGATATTCTAATTAAATATTTTGATATGTTATAAAAAACAACTAATTTATGATTTTATCTAATGTGTTTTTTATTGCAATTATATAATTTAAATTTTAATTGATATTAAAATTATTATACTGTTGAAGTACCTAAATCAACTATTGAATCATTAAACGCTGATTCTGGATTATCAATTGCAATGTAACCAGCTTTAAAATTGATTTTTATTGCAGCTTGCATATATGTGAGAAAATTTGTAGGTCCATTTGGTCTTTGATAAATTATAATGAATTCAAAAAATATGTCATCAATAACTTCAGAAGGTGAATACTCTTTGCCTGAGTTATCTTTGAATATTAAATTATTCATAATTTTAGAAGAATAAACATCAGATAAAATTTCTTCAGATTCTAATTGACGTGCATGTTCTCTTCGCGCTTCAAAATTATTAAGAGCTTTAAATTCATTTAAAAGAAAAAGTCTAAGTTCCCTTCTAGCACTTAAATAATAATCAGAAGTCAATTGAATGGGTTGAGATGAACTACAACTAATCATTGGAAATGTAATTGCTAATGCTGATGATGTTATTAGTGTACCCAACAAACTAAATTTTAATTTCTTATTCATATTATTCCTTTTTTATTAATTATAATCATTTTCTAATTTTTGTAAAGTGAAATATTTTTATTTAAATTTTTTTGAAAATATATAGTTTATAAAAAAACCTATTGCGTTTAAGATTACATATAAATGATATCGTACCAAAATTAGATTTATAATCAACAAAATCCTCTTTATCTAATAATTTTTGATGATCTAAAATATGTCTGATATAACCTTTTGTATAAAATTTTCAATTCTTGCTCTTATTTTTAATAATTTCCATTCTTACCACAGGTTTAATATTAAAATTCAATGGATAATTTTTTTAATTAATATTCACAAATCTATCATAACTACGATCTAATTTTCCCATAAATAGAAACCTTCATTCTTTCTATAGGACTTTTCCAAAAAAGAAAAAAGTTTAAAATAAAAAATTTTATTTCCATAGAGATAAAAA
>JBOFGT010000001.1:0-2035 GCA_051649265.1 Mycoplasmoidaceae bacterium | reverse complement strand
CCCTTTATTAGAAAAAATATTTAAAGAAAATGGTTTCTCATTAGAGTTATCAACAATTGATGCTTTAGAACTTTCTAAACAAATTGTTGGTTTCGATGCTGATTTATCTTTAGAACAATTATCTAGTAAATTAGGAATCATGTATAATCCTGAAAAAATGTTAAGTGCGCCTTATTGTGCGATTTTACTTGAAAAGATTTGATTTAGACTAAAATCATTCATAATTTAAGATTTTATAAGATAAAAAATTTGTCTATTATAAAAATTAACAATAAAATAAAACTAGAAATATTATGAAACTTAATATTTCTAGTTTTATCACATAATTATTTATTAAATGATAAATATATTTAAGGAAAAAAATTGATAATTAAACTAAAATACTTTATTAAACAAATAAAAACTCAAAAAAAAATTAAAAAATTAATAAATGATAACTATTCAATTGATGAACTAGTAGCTTATGGTGCTACTAATGATTTTATATATGATGAAACTACATTAAGAATTTTATTTAAAGCTGATAAAAATGGAAAATTAAAACTTGATGAAAAAGAATTAGAAAAACATCTTAATAACGAAGTAGATAAAAAATTTAAAAAAGAAATTGAAAATACTGAATTATATAATAATAAAGTTAAAGATTCAAAATTAAAGAATTTTTTTAGAAAAATAAAGCCATAATCAAAAAAATTAATAAATGATAATTACGAAATAATTAAACAAATTTTATAGATTATATTAATAATATTTTTTTGTTATTATATAATAGTTGAATTAATTTATAAGGAGCTAATATGAGCATATTAAAGGTAAAAGAGTTATCTCAAAACTTTGGGCCTAAAGTTATCTTTGATGATGTAAGCTTTACATTATATAAAGGTGATCATCTTGGATTAGTTGGCCCTAATGGTCAAGGAAAATCAACATTCATGAAGATCATCGCTAAAAAAGAAGAACCAAGTGAAGGAATAGTTGAGTGAAATCCTAAACTAACGGTTGGTTATATGGATCAACATACTGATCTTGGAAAAAACACCACTTTAAGAGAATATTTAAAAAAAGCATTTGATCATATGTTTCAACAAGAAACTGAAATGATTCAACTATATAATTTAATGACAACTGCTACTGATGAACAGATGAATGAATATATGGAAAGAGCTGGTGTTATTCAAGATCATTTAGATCACAGTGGTTTTTATGAGATTGATGCAAAGATTGATCAAGTATGTGATGGGTTAGGAGTTAGTAATATTGGTTGAGATAAAGATGTATCAGAACTTTCTGGTGGTCAAAGAACTAAAATATTATTAGCAAAGTTATTATTAGAATCTCCTGATATTCTTCTTTTAGATGAACCAACTAACTATTTAGATGAAGAACATATTAAATGACTACAAACATACTTACAAGATTATCCAAATGCATTTATATTAATTTCGCATGATCTTGAATTTTTAAATGCTGTTACAAATGTTATTTGTCATATTGAAAACCATAAAATAAATAGATATGTTGGTAATTATGATAACTTTATTAAAGTCTACGAATTAAATCAAGAAAAGATGGCAGCTGCTTATGAAAGACAACAAAAGCAAATTGGTAAAATGGAAACTTTTATTGCTAAGAATAAAGCAAGAGCATCAACTGCAGCAATGGCTCAGTCTCGTCAAAAAGCACTAGATAAAATTGAAAAGATTGAATTAAATAAAAAGCCAATTGAACCTAAATTTATTTTTAAGGAAGCAAGAGATCCATCAAAACTAATTTTTGAAACAAAAGATTTAGTTATTGGTTATGATAAACCATTATCTTTACCTTTAAACTTTTTAATGGAAAAAGGACAAAAGATTGCAATCATAGGTACAAATGGTTTAGGTAAAACTACTTTATTAAAAAGTCTTATTTCAATCATTAAACCAATCTCTGGTTCAATAACCATGGGAAACTATATAGAATTAGGTTACTTTGAACAAGAAAGTCAACAATCTGATTTAACATGTTTAGAAGATGTATGACAATCATTTGATGA